>NZ_JBWKAI010000001.1:0-187803 GCF_056500955.1 Streptococcus sp. F2 | reverse complement strand
ATATTGCTCTTTATTTTAGTGATGTCAACTTATTGGAAGAACTCCAAGAAAATGGACAGTATTATCAGACTGTTGAAAAATCTAGGGGACAGATTGAAGTTAGAGAATACTGGGTGTCTTCCGAGATCAAATGGTTGTGTCAAAATCATCCCAAATGGCATAAGTTACGTGGTATTGGGATGACTCGTAACACGATTGATAAGGATGGACAGCTGAGTCAAGAGGAACGTTATTTTATCTTTAGCTTTAAGCCGGATGTCCTCACATTTGCCAATTGTGTACGAGGTCATTGGCAGATAGAGAGTATGCACTGGTTATTGGACGTTGTTTATCATGAAGATCATCATCAGACATTGGATAAAAGAGCCGCATTTAACCTAAATCTTATCCGAAAAATGTGCTTATATTTTCTCAAAGTGATGGTATTTCCTAAAAAAGACCTCAGTTATCGTCGCAAACAACGGTATATTTCTGTCCATTTGAAAGATTATTTAGTCCAATTATTTGAAGAAAGAGGCTAAGCAGATGATTGATTTAAAAAGGAATCTTTTCAAAATTGATGTCCGGGCACAAAAGGATGAAGAGAAAGTTTTCATGCGTACGGCGTGGATTTTAGTGCGATTTTGAATGCTATTTGAATTGAAATATGGTAAAATAGAAAGTACTAATTATTTTGGAGATGACATGAGTATCGATGATTATAGGCCGACCTATACGGTAGAGGCTGTTTATGATTTAAGGGCAAATGATTTGTTGCGTCAGGGAATTTCAGCTGTTTTAGTGGATTTGGATAATACTTTGATTGCTTGGAATAATCCGGATGGCACGCCAGAGGTTCGTGCTTGGCTGGATGAGATGACAATTGCTGACATTAGTGTTGTAGTGGTGTCAAATAATAATCATGCTCGAGTTGAGCGTGCCGTTTCGCGATTTGGTGTTGACTTTATTAGTCGTGCGATGAAGCCATTTGCTTATGGTATTGATAAGGCAATTGACCGTTATGGTTTTGATCGTGAAGAAGTGATTATGGTTGGTGATCAGTTGATGACTGATATCCGAGCTAGTCATAGAGCAGGAATTAAATCAGTATTGGTGAAGCCTCTTGTTCAGTCCGATGCTTGGAATACAAAGATTAATCGCTGGCGAGAACGTCGTGTTTTAGCGAAGTTAGAAGAAAAATATGGTAAATTATCATATCAAAAAGGAATTTAATGGAAGAATTATTTTGTATAGGCTGTGGTATCCAGATTCAATCTGAAGATAAAGAAAAAGCTGGTTTTACGCCAGCTGCTGCTTTGAAAAAGGGTATGGAAACAGGAGAGCTCTATTGTCAGCGCTGCTTTAGATTGCGGCATTATAACGAGATTACGGATGTTCATATTACCGATGATGAATTTTTAAGACTTCTTCACGAAGTGGGTGATAGTGATGCTCTTGTGGTTAATGTGATTGATATTTTTGACTTTAATGGTTCTATTATTCCCGGTTTGTCTCGCTTTATTTCTGGTAATGATGTTTTACTAGTTGGGAATAAAAAAGATATTTTGCCAAAGTCTGTTAAGGGTGGTAAAGTTACTCAATGGTTGACCGAACGTGCACACGAAGAAGGTCTTCGCCCTTTAGACGTTATGTTAACGAGCGCTCAAAATAAATATGCGATTAAAGACTTGATTGAGCGTATCAATGAGTTACGTAATGGTCGAGATGTTTATGTTGTGGGGGTCACTAATGTTGGTAAATCGACCTTAATTAATGCCATTATTCAAGAAATTACAGGGGATAAAGATGTGATTACGACGTCCCGTTTCCCTGGAACGACCCTTGATAAAATTGAAATCCCACTGGATGACGGTAGCTTCATATTTGATACGCCAGGTATTATTCATCGCCATCAAATGGCTCATTATTTATCCCCTAAAGAGCTAAAAATAGTGAGTCCTAAGAAGGAAATCAAACCTAAGACGTATCAATTAAACCCAGAACAAACTCTCTTTTTAGGTGGTTTGTCTCGCTTTGACTTTATCAATGGGGAGCGTCAAGGGTTTACAGCTTTTTTTGACAATCAACTAGAATTACATCGTACAAAATTAGCAGGAGCAAATGCTTTTTATGATAAGCATGTTGGAACTTTGTTAACTCCGCCAGGTAAGAAAGAGTTGACAGCATTTCCTAAATTGGTTCGTCATGAATTTACAATTAATCAGAAAATGGATATTGTTTTTTCTGGTCTAGGATGGATTCGTGTTAATGGTCAAAAAGACTCAAAAGCAATAGTTGCTGCATGGGCTCCTGAAGGCGTCGCTGTCATTGTTCGTAAAGCGATTATTTAAAAATAAAAAAAGAAGTTGGAAAAAAATGCTTACAAGTAAACAAAGAGCTTTCTTAAAATCTGAGGCTCATAGCTTAAAACCGATTGTACAAATTGGTAAAAATGGATTAAATGATCACATTAAGACTAGTATTCGTCAAGCTTTGGATGCTAGAGAATTGATAAAGATCACTTTGTTGCAAAATACTGATGAAGATCTTCATGAAGTTGCAGAGATTTTAGAAGAAGAAATTGGGTGTGATACGGTTTTGAAAATTGGTCGTATCTTGATTCTCTATAAGGTTTCTGCTAAGAAAGAAAACCGCAAGTTGTCCCCTAAAGTTAAAGCAATCTAGTCCTTTTATTTGTATAGGGGCTGGTCTTATGAGACGAGGACTATTGTCGCGAGAATTTTGGAGAAAGTATGGCATTAGAATTGTTGACGCCTTTTACGAAGGTGGAATTAGAGGAAGAAAAAAAAGAAAGCAACCGCAAACAGATTGGGATTTTAGGAGGGAATTTTAATCCTATTCACAATGCACACCTTGTGGTTGCAGATCAAGTTCGCCAGCAATTAGGATTAGATCAGGTGCTATTGATGCCTGAATTTAAACCACCGCATGTGGATGCCAAAGAGACTATTGATGAGAAGCATCGTCTTCGCATGTTGGAATTGGCTATTGAAGATGTTGAAGGGCTAGCTATTGAAAGCTGTGAACTTGAACGTCAGGGAATCAGCTATACTTATGATACGATGCTTTATTTGACTGAGCAGCATCCTGATGTTGATTTTTATTTTATCATCGGAGCTGATATGGTTGATTATTTGCCAAAGTGGCACCGTATTGATGAATTGGTCAAACTCGTTCAATTTGTTGGGGTTCAACGTCCAAAATATAAAGCTGGAACCTCTTACCCAGTGATTTGGGTAGATCTTCCTTTGATGGATATTTCTTCTAGTATGATTAGGGATTTTATTAAAAAAGGTCGCCAACCCAATTATCTCTTACCTAAGCGGGTTTTAGATTACATTACTCAAGAAGGTTTATATCAATGACATATGAAGATTATCTTCCTTATAGCAGGACTGAACTGTTAGCAAAAATTGCAAAGCAGATGAGCCCTAAACGTTTTAAACATGTACTTGGCGTGGAAAAAGCTGCCTTGAGTTTGGCAGAGCGGTATGGTTGTGATTCTAACAAAGCAAGCTTAGCAGCTCTTTTGCACGATTATGCTAAGGAATGTCCTGATCAGGTATTTTTAGACTTGATTGACAAGTACCAATTATCTCCAGAATTAGCTAAATGGAATAATAATGTCTGGCATGGTATGGTTGGTATTTATAAGATTCAAGAAGACCTAGGGTTGCAAGATAAAGAGATTTTGCGAGCTATTGAAATTCACACCGTTGGTGCTGCTGAGATGACCTTGCTGGATAAGGTCTTATACGTTGCTGATTATATTGAACAAGGTCGCATCTTTCCTTTGGTTGATGACGCTAGAAAAATCGCGCAGCTTGATTTGGATAAGGCTGTTGCCTATGAAACAGTGAACACTGTCGCCTATTTAGCCTCAAAAGCGCAGCCTATTTTTCCACAGACCTTAGATACATATAATGCGTTTTGCAGTTATTTAAAGGAGAAGTAATTGAAAAAGGCATTGATAACTTGGTAATGATAGGAATGCTCACTAATTATTGTATGGATACGACAGTGAGGGTTGCTTTTGAACTAGGCTATGAGGTGTCAGTGATAGAACATGGTTCAACAACTTTTGACGATGAGGACATTCAGGCTTCACTCCTGATTGACTACCATGAGAGTTTGTGGGATGGTAATTTTGCTCGAGTAGAGCCTTTAGATGTGATTTTAAATGAGGAATAAAATGAAAAAAGAAGAATTATTAGAGATTGTGGTTAAGGCTGCAGATGAAAAGCGGGCTGAAGATATGTTAGCCCTCGATTTAGAAGGTTTAACCAGTTTGACTGATTATTTTGTGATTGCGAGTGCAACAAATAGTCGTCAATTAGAGGCTATTGCAGATAATATTCGGGAAAAGGTAAAAGAGGCTGGTGGAGATGCTAGCCATATTGAAGGTGATAGTCAAGCAGGCTGGGTCTTGCTTGATTTGACTGATGTGGTGGTACATATTTTTTCTGAGGATGAGCGTTACCACTATAATCTTGAAAAATTGTGGCATGAAGCGCCTGCTGTGGCTCTAGATGCCTATTTAGCTTAACGTTACAAAGAGACCTTGTCAATACGACAGGGTTTTTGAGGATGATAATGGAACATAATTATGAAAAATTTGCATCAGTTTATGATGCCGTGATGGACGACTCTCTATATGACTTGTGGACAGATTTTTCACTTCGACATTTACCAAAGTCTAAGGGTCGAAATCGTTTGTTAGAGTTGGCCTGTGGAACTGGTATTCAGTCAGTTCGTTTTGCTCAAGCAGGTTTTGATGTGACTGGCTTAGATTTGAGTCAAGACATGTTGACTATTGCTGAAAAACGGGCTCAGTCTGCTAAAAAGAAAATTGATTTTATTCAAGGCAATATGCTGGATTTGTCACAGGTGGGGCAGTTTGATTTTGTCACTTGCTATTCGGATTCCATTTGTTATATGCAAGATGAGCCTGAGGTAGGTGATGTTTTTAAAGAAGTCTATGATGTTTTAGCGGATGATGGCATCTTTATTTTTGATGTACATTCAACCTATCAAACAGATGAACTTTTCCCAGGTTATTCCTATCATGAGAACGCAGATGATTTTGCAATGGTTTGGGATACGTATGCTGATGAAGCACCTCATTCTGTTGTTCATGAATTGACATTCTTTCTTCAAGATGAAGATGGGCGTTTTTCTCGCTTTGACGAAGTGCATGAGGAGCGAACGTATGAGTTGTTGACCTATGATATTTTGTTGGAGCAAGCTGGTTTCAAGTCATTTAAGGTCTATGCGGATTTTGAGGATAAGGAGCCGACTGAGACTAGCAAGCGTTGGTTTTTTGTGGCGCAAAAGTGAAGATAGACCTGTTTTCATAGACTGGTCATTGACAGGCTTTTAAATCGGTAAATAATCAAGAAGATGAGGATCTTATGACGGTTACAGGTATTATTGCGGAATTTAATCCTTTTCATAATGGGCACAAATACCTCTTGGAGCAAGCGCAGGGCTTAACGGTTGTTGCCATGTCTGGTAATTTTATGCAACGGGGAGAGCCAGCACTTGTGGATAAGTGGACAAGAGCTCAAATGGCATTAGCAAATGGAGCTGACCTAGTGGTTGAGCTCCCTTTTCTGGTTTCTGTGCAATCTGCCGATTATTTTGCTCAAGGGGCTGTGGCTATTTTGGAAAAACTAGGCATTGATCAGTTAATGTTTGGTACAGAAGACTATTTAGATTATCAAAGCTTGGCGACTATTTATGAGGCAAAAGCAGAGCAGATGGCAGCCTATGTGGCTGACTTACCAGAGTATCTGTCTTATCCACAAAAAACACAACATATGTGGCAGGCATTTGCAGACGTGTCGTTTACGGGTGACAAACCTAATCATATTTTAGGCTTGGCTTATACGAAGGCTTGTGCAGGTAAAGGCATTGCTCTGACTCCCATTAAGCGTCAAGGTGCGGGTTATCATTCGAAAAATAAGTCACATCAGTTTGCTTCTGCCACAGCTATTCGTAAACACCTTTCGGACAAAGTATTTGTGGATAAGTCTGTTCCTGACGCTAGCTTATTATTAACTTCTCCACAGGTTTCTTGGGATAATTATTTCCAATTGTTGACTTATCAAATTCTTACTCATGCGGACTTAACACAAATTGTTCAGGTTAATGAAGAGTTGGCAAATAGAATCAGCGCAGCAATTCGGACTGTAGAGACAATAGACGAACTGATTGATCAAGTAGCGACCAAACGTTATACGAAGGCGCGTGTACGGCGCGTGCTGACTTATATTTTGGTCAATGCCATGGAAACTTCACTACCTGAAGCAGTACATGTTTTGGGATTCTCTGATAAGGGGCGTGTCCATCTGAAGTCACTCAAACAACGTGTCTCTATCGTTTCTCGGATTGGATCAGAGCCTTGGGATGCTTTAACCCAACAAGCGGATGCGATTTACCAGCTAGGCAATCCAGCTATGGCAGAACAAACTTGGGGACGCTGGCCAATAATGCGAACAGAAAAATAAAATCATTCTTGACCCTCACGTTAGGTCATAGCTTATACTGTTTGTTAAGGTGAGACTGAGAATACTAGTAACTTAGTATCACCTTGCTGAGGAGGAAGTGGTTTGAAAACGGTAAAAGAAGTCAGTCAATTAGTTGGGCTGAGTGTGCGTACCTTGCATTATTATGATGAGATTGATTTGTTAAAACCAACCTTAGTTGGGGATAATGGCTATCGTTTTTATGATGATTATGCGCTAGCACAGCTTCAAGATATTCTACTGTTTCGCGAATTGGACTTTCCTTTGAAGACCATAAAAACATTACTGAATAGTCCGGCTTATGTTCAAGGAGCAGCTCTTGCTGATCAGATTAGATTACTGGAAATGCGTCAACAGCATTTGCAAGAACTTATCCAGCATGCTAGGGCTTTACAAGAAGGAGGAGAACAAATGGGTTTTAAGGCTTACGACCATTCTCATATTCAAGCCTTTGAAGAAGAGGTGAAGGAACGTTGGGGAAAAACAGATGCTTATGTGGCTTATGCGACTAAAACTGCTATGAGGCCAGAGCAATTATGGCAAGACATGCGAGAAATCTTTAGGGGCTTTGGAGATATCAAGGATCAAGCTGTATCTAGTCAGGCAGCTCAAAAACAGGTAGCCAAATTACAAGACTATATTAGCCAGAATCTTTATCCTTGTGAAATGGAGATATTAGAAAGTCTAGGGCTTATGTACGTTAGTGATCAGCGTTTCAAAGAGACAATAGATCAGATGGCAGGTATTGGGACAGCTACGTTTGTTAGTCATGCCATTAGTCACTATTGTCAATCCTAAAAACTGGTTCTTTATTTGTTAGGTAAAAGGTCTATGACCAATCTTGCTATGAATCATCATTACCAAAGGAGACATCTTAATACTCCTTTGGTTTTTTGTTTAGCCATAATGGGACTAATCATTGAAAAGAGGGTTTCTATGAACTCCTACGAACTTGAGGAAGCTCCCTAATGTAAGCAGGCAGTATTGTCGTCAAAATTAAGGAGGAAAGATGATACCGTTTGTTCTTATGTTTAATAGTAACAGGAATTAAGGTGAGAAAAAAGAAATAAAAACCTGCTATTCCTGAGATTGACCTAATAAACTAGTGATAAGTCTTTGTTTTAGTGATATACTTAACTAGTAAAAAATTAACTAGTTAACAGTTAAGATATGATCTTTTAAAGGAGTATAATCATTAACAATGAAACCAAGAAAACGTTTATTATGTTTAATGGGACTTGTCTTGACCTGCCAGCTAAGTTTAGCCGCTTGTCAGTCACAGGTCAAAACAGATAAGGCAGCAGAACCTAAAAAGCATCACACTCATAAAAAGAGTAAGAAAACAAGTGCTGTTAGGAGTAAGAAAAATGATAAGAAAACCGGCGTTGCTGGGATTGATAAGCCAACAGATGATGTTTTTTTATTGACAGATGAATCACAAATTGAAAGTAAAACGGCAACAGGAATTATCGTGAAACATGATGGTCATAGCCATTTTTTCTTCTAGTCTGATTTAAAAGGAAGTAAGTGGGATTATTTAATTCCTAAAGGCTATAAAGATACTTCGCGCCAAGAAACGACCTCAGCGGCAACATCAAAAGCAAGCACAACAGGTCATCACGGGGATGCACCTGCTTCAGATGGTTATGTCTTTAATCCTAATGATATTGTGTCAGAAGATGCTAAAGGCTATACGGTTCGTCATGGAGATCACTATCACTATATCTGGAAAAAGGATTTGGTAGTGACTGCTCGTCCAACAGTCCAGCAAGGACCTCAGCAATCACCATCAACAAATAGCTCTTCTGCTCATCATAAGGATAACAAGCAACCAAATGGTTCTGAGAATGGTAACCACCATGACAATATTGGTTCTCAGTATAACCATGTGGATCCATTAGGGGCCTATAGGGTTAATGCAGAAGGAAAGAAAGAATTTTCTGGAATTCACTATGCAACAAGTGATGGCTTCTTATTTGATGGTAAGCACATTATCGGAAACACAGCGGATGGTCTGCTAGTGGCTCATAATGGTCGTAAAGAAGATGTTCATCTTGTTCCTTATGCACAATTAGTGGACAGCAAATGGGCACATTTGATTCCAGAAGACAAGCGTCAGCAGGCTGAAAAGCATTATCATGGAGAAGCTGATGAAACTCCTAAAACATCTGAAAAAGGACAGGTGATGACAGGTGAAGATTTTGTCAATCAGGCCAAAGACCTTGATCCAGAATTACAACGGATTATTTTAGACAAAATAGAACGTGTTTTCCGTACCAATGCTGGGCGCTCAAAAGAAGAATTGTCGCCATTAATCAAGATTGATTTGGAAAATAATATTTTCACCTACCCGCACGATGATCATAGTCACATGGAACCCATTGATGCTTCTAAGCCATTCGGTAAAGGGGATAAGATTTATGATTTTGTTGATTACAATCTTCCAAGTAAGCCAAAATTGGAAAAACACGATGTGATTGGACCAATTTTCACAAATACCAATAGTTCTCGTGATTTAGACAAGAAAAAACTCTTAGAAACTCATCCAGAATTAAAAGAGCATTAATAGTTTTTATGCCTTGAGTTTCTTAGCGCAAGATAGTGGTGGTCAAGAAGGTTACATCAAACAGCCAGGCTCTCTTCGTGTTGGAAGTCAAGAGACTCAAGCTGTTACCTATCTCATCAAAAAAGGGCAAACGATTAACAACTTGAAAATAGAGGTACCAACTCCTCTAGCTAAGGAGCAGTATTTCTTTAAAAAATGGTCCAGTCAGTTGCCAACAGATGGTAAACTGGAGAAAGATTTGGTTCTCACAGCAGCCTTCCGTCATGATAAACATAAAAATACCCAAGCTTTCTTTACCGGAGACCCTAAAGATTTAGATGTGAATATTGGGGATTATTCCGTCGTGAATTTCACAACACTAAATCATGGGAAATTAAACTATAAAGGCAACTCACTTGCAGGCTTTAGTTTCCGAGTCCGTAATGATTTAACATGGAAGAGTGTTCTAGATAGTGGTTTCATTTTTCCGACACCTGTTCCAAATGATGATAATATCGAATTTATTCGTTGGGGAGGATCAGTAGATTTTCCGGAAGGAGCAGCTGTCAATAATAAAGTCGAGGCAAGTATTTTCTTGGATAAATTTGGTCTAAAACGTCCAATTATTGGGGCATATGTTCCAAGTGATGCTAAGAATCCGACTAAGGCTGATGATCCAAAACGTTTGCACACGAATAGTGTGACAGATCCTTATGATGAATCAAAATACATGACCATTGTGATCGATGCAGGTGAACACGCAACATTGCGGACACATTCTACGGAGAGTCGTCAATTAGCGTTTGTAGTGCGTCAAGGAACAACATAGGATGAATTTGCGAAAACTTTGGTAAATGTAGCAGTGATTCCTGAAAAAGGCTATGTTTATAAAGGACACGATTTAGCCCTTTCAAAAGGCTCTGACAAGGTTCAGCCTGGTGTTTATAAGGAAATAGTGGTTGAACAGGCGTCTGATAAGGACAAAAAACCATCTCAGGACAACTGGTTGGATGAATTCACAAAAGCTGAAGAGAAAGATGCTCAAGTAAAAACAGATGGAGCTAAACCAGGGAAGGAAGCAGAGGCTGAAAAACCAGCAGGACCTAAATCAGAAACCAATAGTCCAGAAAAAGCTGATAAAGAACCTCAAAATGCAACTCCTATTAGTTCATCAACTGATCAGGAAAAACCTAACAAATGGCATTTAGGGGATGATGAGCCAGTATCTGGGGAACCTGCGCCATTACCTCCTGTATCTGAAGAAGACGGAGATGACTTATTGCCTTAACTCCTAAGAAATGGTTATGTTAACACATCCTTAAAAAGAAACCTATGCCAGAACATTAATCGTTCTGAGCGAGGTTTCTTTTGTGTTTTTCCTTGAAAGTTCTTTCTTTTTAAAAAGTAAACCTATATAATAAACCTAGGTAACAATAAAAAGGAGACTAAAAGTGAATAAAACAGAAGCTTTAGCTATTTTGGCAAGTGGAGCAGATTGGTGGCCATACTACGCCCAAGCTATCCTAGTAAAGCAGGAGAAGTCAGGTAATCGTATTCGGCTAAACACGCTTTTAAATGCCAAAAGTGGTCTTTGTTCAGAAGATTGTGCGTACTGTGCCCAATCAAAAGATAGCAAGGCGCCTATTAATCGCTATGGGCTTTTACCAAAAGATGAGATTATTCGTAAGGCTCTAATTGCTAAGAAAAATAAATCAAGCGTTTTTTTTATTGCTTTGAGTGGTACACGATCTACAACGAGAGAAATTGCCCTTTTATGTGATGCGATTCAAGAAATCAAACACGCTATGGATATGGAAATTTGTCTCTCTATTAGTCTGGTGACTAAAGAACAGATTCAACTCTTAAAAGAGGCTGGGGTTGATCGATTGAACCATAACATTAATACCCCTCGTGAGAATTATGATAAGATTACCACGACACATACCTATCAAGACCGCGTGGATACTCTTGAAATGCTTAATGAAATAGGGGTAGACACTTGTTCAGGTTTTATTTGTGGTATGGGTGAAACGGACCAGCAATTGGTAGATCTGGCCTTTGAGCTAAAGGCTTTAGGACCTTATTCTGTTCCAGTTAATTTTTTACTGCCTATCGATGGGACAAAATTAGAGGGGCACCACCAACTAACACCAACAAAATGCCTAAAAATCCTAGTTATGCTCCGCTTATTATTTCCTGAAACAGAGTTGCGAGTTAGTGCAGGTCGGGAATATCATTTGGGCGAACTCCAACAAATGGCCTTGTTAATTGTAGATTCTATCTCTTTAGGGAATTACCTGACTGAAAAGGGAGCAGACATTTCAGACGATCAAAAGATGATTGATCAGTTAGGTTTAGCTGTTGAGGGAGTTTGTTAGGTCTAGCAATTGACTTGTTAGTTACAACCTATTACGGTGTCTTGCCTGCCTTGGAATTCTTAATTTACTATCTTTTTTGAAAGTGCTATAATAAGAGAGTTAAGATTCCTTTCGACTGAGCAGGTTGGAAAAGAAGACTATTAAAATTGTTATTAAGAGGAGACAAAAATGGGACGTAAGTGGGCAAATATTGTTGCTAAGAAAACGGCTAAAGATGGAGCAACTTCAAAAGTTTATGCTAAGTTTGGTGTTGAAATTTATGTGGCTGCCAAACAAGGTGATCCAGATCCAGAGCTAAACACAGCCCTTAAATTTGTTATTGATCGTGCGAAACAGGCACAAGTTCCAAAACACGTTATCGATAAAGCTATTGACAAAGCAAAAGGTAATACAGATGAAACCTTCGTTGAAGGTCGCTACGAAGGCTTTGGACCAAATGGTTCAATGATCATTGTGGATACCCTAACGTCAAATGTTAACCGTACGGCTGCCAATGTCCGCACAGCTTATGGTAAAAACGGAGGTAACATGGGGGCTGCTGGTTCAGTATCTTACATGTTTGATAAAAAAGGGGTTATCGTTTTTGCAGGAGACGATGCTGACAGTATCTTTGAACTGTTACTAGAAGCAGATGTTGAAGTTGATGATGTTGAGGCAGAAGAAGGAACAATCACTGTTTACACTGCTCCAACAGATCTTCATAAGGCTATCTTGGCTCTTCGTGAATCAGGTATTGCTGAATTCCAAGTCACAGAGCTTGAAATGATTCCTCAATCAGAAGTAACGCTTGAAGGTGATGATCTTGCGACTTTTGAAAAATTAGTAGACGCTTTGGAATCTGACGATGATGTTCAAAAAGTTTACCATAACGTTGCAGATTTTTAATCTAAACAAGCAAAGGAAGAGCTGAAAATGGATTTCGGCTCTTTTTGAAACGTTATCTAAGAAACTGTTGCTAAAAAGATGTTAGGTTGTTTGCTTTATTCATAAAAAAGGTAATAGCAAAAGTGTATCAGCTTGATAGGAATTAATTATTAGTTAACTCTAATTAAAAGTGGTACACTAGACACAAGAACAAAAAGGAGAGATAGGATGATTAAAAAACAATATTTAGGAATGGCAACAATTGCCCTAGCATCAACCCTTGTGCTAGCAGCTTGTGGGTCCTCAAAAACAGCTGAGTCAGGAAATCAGGGGAGTTCTAAAGAAGTCTTATTTGCAACGGTTGGAACAACAGCTCCCTTTTCTTATGAAAAAGGTGGTCAACTAACTGGTTACGATATTGAGGTGGCTAAAGCAGTCTTTAAAGGATCGGATGATTACAAGGTGTCCTTTAAGAAAACAGAATGGTCTTCTATCTTTACAGGTTTGGACTCAGGAAAATACCAGATGGGTGGTAACAACATTTCCTTTACCAAAGAGCGTTCAGCTAAGTACCTCTTTTCCTATCCAATCGGTGCAACACCGTCTGTTTTAGTTGTTCCAAAAGACAGTGATATCAAATCTTATGATGATATTGAGGGGCACTCTACTCAAGTCGTTCAAGGAACAACCAGTGTTACCCAGCTAGAAGCCTTTAATAAGGAACACAGTGACAAACCGGTTACTCTAAAATTCACCAATGAGAACATTACCCAAATGTTAACCAATTTGAGTGAAGGTAAGGCAGATTTCAAGATTTTTGATGCCCCAACCGTTAATGCCATTATTAAAAATCAAGGGTTAGATAATCTCAAAACAATTGAACTCACCTCAACAGAGCAACCATTTATTTATTTTATCTTTAGTCAAGATCAAGAGAAATTGCAAAGCTTTGTTAACAAGCGTATTAAAGAATTGACTGCTGACGGAACTCTTAGCAAGCTCGCCAAAGAGCACCTTGGCGGTGACTATGTGCCATCAGATAAAGAGATAAAACTTCCTAAAGCTAACTAAACCAGCTATTAACCAGTTATTCATCTAGAAGACTGGTTTTTTTGTCAATTGATATATAGTTTTTAACTATAGATTTTCCTAAAAAATGCCAATTTGAAAACTATAACAACTTGAGCTAAACTAAAACACATAGAAAGCAGAAAGGAATTAGGAAATGACAATAAAACGATTTGTAACCATTTTAGGAGTAGCTGCCTGCGCTGGGGTAGTTTTGACAGCTTGTTGTGGTAAAAAAGAAGATGCTAAAACCGTCACTGTTGGTTTAATGACAAAAACAGCTTCAGATGAGGCACGTTGGGACAAAATTGAGGAGACCTTGAAGAAAGATGGGATCAAACTAGTCTATAAAGAATTCACGGATTACTCGCAACCCAATAAGGCTGTCGCTTCTGGCGAAGTAGATATCAATGCCTTCCAAACTTATAATTACCAAGATAACTGGAACAAAGAAAATAAGGGAAATCTGGTGACTATTGCTGAAACTTATATTAGTCCTCTTAACCTCTTTTCTGGAACAGATCAGGCTGGCAAAGCCAAATATCAGTCAGTAGATGATTTGCCAAAAGGAGCTCAAATTGCTATTCAAAATGATGCCACAAATGCTAGCCGTGCCCTCTTTGTGTTACAGGGTGCGGGGTTGATTACCTTAAATGTTTCCAGTGACAAGTTAGCCAGTCAAGCTAATATTGTGGAGAATAAAAAAGGCATTACTATTAAAGAGTTAGACGCCAGTCAAACAGCGCGTGCACTTAAATCGGTTGATGCAGCTATTGTCAACAATAACTATGCCGTCCCTGCTAAATTAGACTATAAGTCATCACTATATAAAGAAAAGGCGGACGAAAATGCCAAGCAGTGGTTTAATATCTTAACAGGAAAGAAAGGTTGGGAAAAGTCACCTAAAGCTAAAGCCATTAAAGCCCTCGTCAAGGCATACCAAACCGATGAGGTCAAAAAGATTATTATCAAGACATCCAACGGCGTTGATTTGCCGGTTTGGGACAAGTAAGACTAAAGGAGCGTTTCTCAACCTCTAAAAAGTCTAAGCTTTTTTAAAAGCTTGGGCTTTTTAAAACATCAAGATATAGTTTTAAACTATATATAATACTAGCTATTTCCAATTTGAAAACTATATCTGAATAAGATAGAATAGACACAGTTATTAAATGAATTGAGGATAGATGAATGACATTAAAAAAAGTTATTGGATTAGTTGGGATTGCTCTTGCATCAACAGTATTGGTGGCTTGTTCAGGACAACAAGATGATAAAAATACCTTAACGATTGGGGTCATGACAAAAACATCATCAGACCAAGCCAGATGGGACAAAGTCGAAGAACTGTTGAAAAAAGACAAGATTACCTTGAAGTACAAAGAATTCACAGATTATTCCCAACCTAACAAGGCTGTTGCCAATGGTGAGGTTGATATTAATGCCTTCCAACACTATAATTTCTTGAACAACTGGA
The DNA here is from genome assembly GCF_056500955.1 of Streptococcus sp. F2. NCBI lineage: Bacteria > Bacillati > Bacillota > Bacilli > Lactobacillales > Streptococcaceae > Streptococcus > Streptococcus sp. F2. The sequence continues at coordinate 172,947 of NZ_JBWKAI010000001.1, read as the reverse complement.
ACAAGGAAAATAAGGAACATTTGGTGGCTATTGCTGATACCTACATCAGTCCAATTAACCTTTTCTCTGGAACGAGTCAAGATGGGAAAGCTAAATACAAGTCAGTAGCTGATCTGCCAAATGGTGCTCAAATTGCAGTACCAAATGATGCGACCAATGAAAGCCGTTCTCTTTATGTGTTGCAATCAGCTGGTCTCATTAAATTGAATGTTTCTGGTGATCAATTAGCAACCATTGCTAATATTTCAGAAAACAAAAAGAAATTAGATATCAAAGAATTAGATGCTAGCCAAACTGCACGCGCCTTGGTATCAGCTGATGCGGCTATTGTCAATAATAGTTACGCTGTTCCTGCAAAAATTGACTACAAAACCTCTCTTTTCAAAGAAAAAGCAGATGACAATTCAAAACAGTGGATTAACATTATTGCAGGTCAAAAAGATTGGGAAAAATCAGAGAAGGCTGATGCTATTAAAAAACTCATCAAGGCTTACCAAACTGATGACGTGAAGAAGGTAGTTGATAAGACTTCAAATGGTGTTGATGTGCCCGTATGGTAAAGCTTTAACAATTGTTATAACAGGAGGATAGAGGCGTGTCTAGCACGCCCTTTCTTGCATTAAGGAGGAAAAGTATGGAGATGTCCACAATAGAGGAACAGTTAAAAGATTGTTGGGAGCACCCTATAACCAAAGATTATCTAGTCGTGCTGCGTCAGTTAATTGCTCACCGCTCTATTTTTGCACAACAACTAGGGCTTGAAGAAACTGCTCAGTTTTTAAAAGAGATTTTTAGTGCTGCAGGAGCTCAAGTTATTGTGGATCAGTCCTATGCGGCTCCTTTTATATTAGCTACCTTTAAGAGCCCTCGACCAGATGCCAAGACAGTCATTTTTTATCAGCACTATGACACGGTACCTGCTGATTCTGACCAAAAATGGTCTAGTGATCCCTTTACCTTAACAGAACGAGAAGGTCATTTGTATGCAAGAGGCGTAGATGATGATAAGGGGCATATTATTGCTAGGTTAACAGCTCTTGTGAAATACCTTTCTCAAGCACAGACTCTGCCTGTTACCATTGTGTTTATGTTGGAAGGCGCCGAAGAATCTGCCTCAGTAGACTTAGAAAAATATCTGAAAAAGTATGCAAGGAACTTGCAGGAAGCAGACCTCTTGATTTGGGAACAAGGTATTCGAAATGAACAAGACCAATTGGAATTAACTGGCGGCAATAAAGGGATTTTAACCTTTGATATGACTGTTGAGAGTGCTAAGCTTGATATCCATTCTAAATACGGTGGGGTAATTGATTCAGCAACCTGGTATTTGCTAGAAGCTATCGCTTCTTTGCGAGATAGGAATGGCCGTCTTTTAGTGCCAGCCATTTATGAGCAGGTGCAGGAACCAACTAAGCGAGAACTAGATCTGATTGAGACCTATGCTATCGAACAGTTGGATGATTTTAAAAAGCTTTACGGACTAGAGCTTCCTATGTTACAATCAGAACGGCGTGATTTTTTGAAAACCTATTATTACCAACCGTCCATAGGTATTCAAGGAATACAGTCGGGTTATCAGGGACAGGGCGTCAAAACCATTATTCCTTCACAGGCTTCCGCTAAGATGGAGGTTCGTCTAGTGCCTGGACTTGATCCCAAAATCGTGTTCGAGCAGATTCAAACTCATTTGTTAGACAAAGGTTTTGATAAGGTCAATGTGACCTATACGTTGGGAGAAAAAAGTTATCGTAGTGATTTGTCTGCGCCAGCTATTCAACAAGTGATAGAAGTGGTGAAGTCCCTTTACCCTAAAGGATTATCCCTTTTACCAACGTCAGCTGGAACAGGGCCTATGCACACTGTCTTTGAAGCACTTGGAGTTCCAATTGTAGCATTTGGGTTGGGTCATGCTAATAGTCGGGATCATGCAGGCGATGAAAATATTGCTATCGCAGATTATTGTCGCCATATCGTACTAATAGAGGAGTTATTAAAATCTTATGAATGAAGCGATTATTCAATTAGATCATATTGATATTACCTTTCATCAAAAAAAACGGGTTATTGAGGCCGTTAAAGATGTCACGGTTCATATTAATCAGGGAGATATTTATGGCATTGTGGGGTATTCAGGTGCTGGGAAATCAACCCTTGTGCGTGTGATTAACCTACTACAAGCACCAACAAATGGGAAAATCATCGTAGATGGAGACGTAACCTTTGACCGAGGGAAAATTCAATTGCCAGCTGAGGCCCTTCGCCAAAAACGTCGTGATATTGGCATGATTTTTCAGCATTTCAATTTAATGGCTCAAAAAACAGCCAAAGAAAATGTTGCCTTTGCTCTCCGCCATTCGTCGTTAAGTAAGACTGAGAAAGAACAGAAAGTTATCGAGCTGCTAGAACTTGTAGGTTTATCAGAGAGAGCAGATAACTATCCTGCCCAGTTATCGGGTGGGCAGAAACAAAGGGTGGCTATTGCGCGTGCCTTAGCCAATGATCCTAAAATTTTAATTTCAGATGAGGCCACATCAGCACTAGATCCAAAGACCACCAAACAAATCTTGGCGCTCTTGCAGGAATTAAACAGCAAACTTGGCCTCACCATTGTCATGATCACCCATGAAATGCAAATTGTTAAGGATATTTGTAATCGTGTTGCTGTTATGCAGAATGGTGTGTTGATTGAAGAAGGTTCTGTTCTCGATATTTTTTCAGATCCAAAAGAGGCATTGACACAGGAATTTATTACCACTGCAACGGGGATTGATGAGGCTTTAGAAAAAATTAACCAACAAGACATTGTCAAACACTTACCTGCAGATGCCCTTCTAGCTCAGTTGAAATATGCAGGAACGTCTACTGATGAGCCTTTGCTGAATAGTATTTACCGTCAATTTGAAGTGACAGCTAATATTTTGTATGGCAACATTGAAATTTTAGATCATGTCCCAGTTGGTGAAATGATTGTTGTACTGGAAGGTAATGCAGCGAATATTGCTGCGGCTGAAAAAGCTTTGCATGAAGCTGGTGTTGATGTCAGCATATTGAAGAGAGGAGCCTAGATGACACAGTTAATTCAAACCTATTTACCAAATGTTTATGAGCTTGGCTGGTCAGGTGACGCGGGTTGGGGACTAGCTATTTGGAACACTTTATACATGACCATCGTGCCTTTTATTGTTGGTGGGACCATTGGTCTGTTTGTTGGCTTATTACTTGTACTAATGGGGCCTGGTGGTGTGATAGAAAACAAGTTAGCTTGCTGGATTATTGATAAAATCACTTCTATTTTCCGTGCTATTCCTTTTATCATTTTAATTGCTATTTTAGCTAGCTTTACTTACCTGATTATGGGAACTATTTTAGGAGCAACTGCTGCCTTGGTACCATTGACCTTTGCAACTTTTCCTTTCTTTGCTCGTCAAGTACAGGTTGTTTTTTCAGAACTTGATAAAGGAGTAATTGAAGCAGCACAGGCTTCGGGAGCTACCTTCTGGGATATTGTCAAAGTGTATTTGAGCGAGGGTCTCCCTGACTTGATCCGTGTGTCAACTGTAACCTTGATTTCCTTGGTTGGTGAAACAGCGATGGCGGGAGCTATCGGAGCTGGAGGTCTAGGAAATGTGGCCATTTCTTACGGCTACAATCGTTTTAATAATGATGTGACCTGGGTTGCAACTATTATTATCCTTTTGATTATTTTTGCTATCCAATTTATTGGTGATAGCTTGACCAGACGGTTTAGTCATAAATAAACGAAACAACACCCTAAGTAAAAACTTAGGGTGTTGTTGTTTAGATGATGTCATTAGCTTTTCTTCGTTTTACTTAGAATGAGTCCGAGTAGGAATCCAATAATGGCAAAGATAATCCATCCCATTGAAAATTGTCCAAGTGGAACTGTTTTTTGGAAGAAAGTTGTCACTGGCTCTGGCAAGTTGAAGAGACCAGTCATTTGAGAAAGTGTGGATAAGGCATCAAAAATAGCAGGAATAATAGTGAGTCCAATAGTTGTTCGATAAACGATAGAATCATTGTTAAAGTATTTTTGTGCCAAGACAAGGAAAATTAAATCGACTGTTAATGGGTATAAAAGGAATAAAACAGGTGCCGACCAGTTGATGATAACAGATAAACCACCAAAGTAGAAGAAGGCAGAAACCAGAGTAAAAATAGTTGACCAGACAATATGAGATAGAGCAGGAACTAATTTATGGAAATATTCAGCACTTGAGGTGATTAATCCTGTGGAGGTGGTTAGACAGGCCAAAAAAATGACAATAGCAAGAAAGGCTTGCCCGATACTACCTAGATAGAAACGAGAGGCATGACTTAAGATCTGACCACCATTGACAGGACTACCATCGAGGGTAAAACTGCCATCAATAAAAGGAAACAGGGATTGTGAGGTCGCTCCAATACGGCCAACAAAGATATAGACAAAAGCTAATAAGAAAATAGCAATGGTTCCAGAGATAAGGGTGACTTTGGTAACTTCTTTGTCAGTTTTAGCTCCAAATTGTTTGGTCGCTTCAATGACGAGAATGGCAAAAACAAGTGATGCCAAGGCATCCATAGTCCCATACCCTTGAATCAGTCCTGCAATAAAAGGAAGGTCTTTGAAAGCATTGTTAACCCCAATCCCTGCGTTGAAGGCATTCCCATAATCACCTGCTGGGTGAACAAAAGAAGCAATGACCAAGATAGCAATCACAACTAACAAGGTTGGCGTCAAGAATTTACCGATGTTTTCAGCCAATTTACTAGGTCTAATGGCCAGAAAATAAGATAGCCCAAAGAAAAGAACAGCATAGATAGCTTTATTGGTAAAATTATCTCCTAAAATCGGTGCAATCCCCACTGAAAAGGAAGTAGCACCTGTTCTTGGGATGGCAAAGAAAGGCCCGATAGAGAGGTATAGAACAGAGGAGTAAAAGATAGCGTACCATTTGGAAATAGGACGTGCTAAGCTCTCCACATCATCTGAACCAGACTTAGCGACAGCAATTACTCCTAAGAGGGGCAAGGAAACACCGGTTAAACAAAAACCAATAATGGACCATAAAATGTTATGACCTGAGTAGATGCCTAGAAATGCTGGATAAATGAGGTTGGCAGCTCCGAAAAAGAGGGCAAATAACATAAACCCGATAACAATATATACATTTTTCTGTTTCATTTATGAATAGTCTTTCTATTAATACTAATTTGAAGATTCTAACAATTTTAACGATATATATGTTAAAATGACAACAGAAGCTATTATATCGAAGATTAGTCTTATCGTCAATAGAAGATCAGTGCAGAAGAAGCGCGCTACCCTCTTTTCTTCTCTCCGACTCACCCGATTTGACGAATAGCTAGAATTATATTATTATAAAAAACATGTAACTTTATAACTTTAGTAAGGATGTGACGAATGAAAAAAGTATGTGAACTATGGGTTAGGGTTAGCCTAATCAAAAAAATTGGTATTGGTGTGGTCATTGGTGTTATTTTAGGACTTCTTGTTCCTGATTTTACGGGATTAAGCATTCTAGGGAAGTTATTTGTAGGTGGTTTAAAAGCTATTGCTCCTTTCCTTGTTTTTGCTTTGGTTTCTCAAGCTATTTCTCATCAGAAAAAAGGGAAAGAGACCAATATGACCCTAATCATTGTTCTCTATTTATTTGGGACTTTTGCAGCAGCTTTGGTAGCTGTTTTGACGACCTATTTATTCCCGCTGACCTTGATTTTAAATACGCCAGTCAATACTGAATTTTCAGCACCTCAAGGGGTGGCCGAAGTCTTTCAAACACTCTTACTAAAACTGGTTGATAATCCTATCAATGCCTTGGCGACAGCTAATTATATTGGTGTTTTATCATGGGCTTTAGTCTTTGGACTAGCCTTAAAAGCAGCAAGTAAAGAAACAAAGCATCTTATCAAAACAGCAGCAGAAGTAACCTCACAAATTGTGGTTTGGATTATTAATTTGGCACCAATCGGAATCATGAGTCTAGTTTTTGCGACTATTTCAGAAAATGGCATTGGGATTTTATCTGATTATGCCTTGTTAATTCTTGTTTTAGTGGGGACTATGGCTTTTGTTGCTCTCGTCATTAACCCTCTCATTGGGTTTGTGGTGATGAGACAAAATCCTTATCCCTTGGTGTTAAGATGTTTACGTGAATCAGGTATCACCGCTTTCTTCACAAGAAGTTCAGCAGCTAATATTCCAGTTAACATGCAACTTTGTGAAGATCTTGGGCTAAGTAAAGATACCTATTCGGTGTCAATCCCTCTTGGGGCAACCATCAATATGGGTGGTGCAGCCATTACGATTAATGTTTTGACACTTGCAGCGGTTCATACATTCGGTATTCAAATTGATTTTCTAACGGCTCTCTTATTGAGTGTTGTTGCAGCAGTATCTGCCTGTGGTGCTTCAGGTGTTGCAGGAGGATCCTTACTCCTTATCCCAGTAGCATGTAGTTTATTTGGTATCTCAAATGACCTTGCGATGCAGGTTGTTGGTGTTGGCTTTATTGTTGGGGTGATTCAAGACTCTTGCGAAACAGCTCTCAATTCATCAACCGATGTCCTTTTCACAGCTATTGCTGAAAATGCTTTTTGGAAACGTAAGCAAGCCTAATGAAGGTAACAAAAATATCTAAAAACGATTCTTGGAGTTCTCCAAGAATCGTTTTTGTTATTTAAGATAGCCAAGATAATCAAATTTTTCAAACGTGTGGTCATTAGCGATGGCTACAATGATAGTATTGGGTTCTAAAGGTTCGAAAGGTTTGACATTGGTATCTAAGGTTTTAACTTCTTTTTGACGCATGCCAATCACATTTAATTCATATTTGCGACGAACATCTAGTTCGGAAAGAGATTGTCCTTCCCAGCTTTTAGGAATGACAAATTCAATCATCGAAATACCATGTTCCAAATAGATGATGCTTTCAATATGTCGTCTGAGAAGGTTTGAAGCAACACGTTTTCCGGAATCACGCTCAGGAGTGATGACTTTAGTTGCTCCGATACCATATAGAACTTCTTCAAAAATTTTATTTTTAGCTTTGGCAATAATGGTTGGAACACCCAATTTTTTACAGTGCATGACAGCAAGAACTGAGGATTCCAAGTTATTTCCTGAAGCGATAACTACGGTGTCACAATGTTCAATCCCGACAGCTAGTAAAAATTCTTTGTCAGTAATGTCTCCCACAGCAGCCTTAGTCACTAAATCAGCAACTTCTTTGACATGGCTTTCTCGAATATCAATGGCAATAACATCTTGATCGAAATTACTTAATTCTCTAGCAACAGTACGGCCAAAGATACCAAGACCAAGAACACCGACAGTTTTACGTTTTAACATGTTTTCTCCTTAACCCACTAGAATATCGGTAGTGGCATATTGAATGGTTTTTTCTTTTCGTTGAATTAAACTGATGAGGACAGTGATTGGGCCAACACGGCCAACAAACATAAGGACAATAATAATCAGACGTCCTGCTGTTGATAGCTGTGGTGTTAAATCCATGGACACACCAACAGTGGCGATGGCTGAAATAGATTCGAATAAAAGGGGAATCGGAGCAATATTTGGCTCCACACTAAGCAAAAGGATATAGCCTGTCATCAAGACGGCAAAGAAGAAAATGAGCACCGTCATGGTCTGCTTAATAGTTTTATTAGCAATAATGCGATTTCGGAAGGTAACTTCTGATTGTCCAGATAGTTCTGCTTTGAAGAGTAAAAAGGTGATGGCAGCTGTTGTTACTTTGATACCACCCGCAGTCCCTCCAGGAGCGCCTCCGATAACCATTTGAATCATATAAAGAATATTGGTGGGTGCCAGAGTATCGTTATAGGAAATTGTTGCAAAACCCGCAGTCCTCATGGTAACTGTTTGGAAGAAAGAAACCATGAATTGTTGAAACTGATTGTAATTGGCAATGGTTTTACTGTTGTCTTTTTCTAAAAACCAAGATAAGAAAGTTCCAAGAACCAGAATGACAGTAGTTGTTTGAATAACTAATCTAGATTGATTGGATAACTTACGAAAGGTTGCACCATAGCAGTGGGGCCGCTCGAAAAAGAATTTTTTGACAGCGAGTCCAAGATCTACCCAAACAGCAAACCCTAAACCTCCTGAAATAATTAAGAAGGTAACAATAAGATTGAGTGTGGGATTCAAAACAAAGTCCTTGAGACTAGAATTTCCCAAGTTATCAAAGCCAGCATTACAAAAGGCAGAGATGGCTAAAAAGATACTGTTAAAAATGCCATTTTTCCATCCAAAACGAGGAATAAAGTCCGTCATAATGACAAGCGCAGCGATTGCTTCAAGCCCAAAGGTCACTTTATAAGCAAAGAAAAGATAGTGCTTTAAATCCTTACTATCCCCACGGTTCAAGGCTGATTGGAGCAAAGTTTGATCGCTCAGCCGCATTTTACGTTTCAAGGCAAAGGTACTCATGGCAATCAAAGTGACCAAACCAAGTCCGCCAATTTGCATGAGCATCATGGTAATGGTTTGTCCGATGCCATTATAGACCTCAGCAACGGGAACAACGGATAGTCCTGTCACACATACCATTGAAACCACATTAAAGAAATGGTCAAGATAGACAGTTTCAGGTCCGTTTTGATAATGGGTAAAAGGCATGGATAACAAGAGAGTCCCAATCAAAATCACAATCGCAAAACTAAAGGTTAAACGCTGTGTGACCGATAAGGATTTGATAAATGAGCGTTTCATGTTTCCTCCATAATAATATCTCATACTATGATAACAAAAATAAGCTAAAAAAGCTAAGTTTGCTCTTAGCTTTTAACTAGTCTTTATAAAGGTTTCTTGTTGGGTAATCCTGCTTTGCGAGGGTATTTATTTGGGGTTTCCTTTTTCTTTTCAACAACGGTGATATAGCGAGCATCCCCGTTTGGTAATTGATAATGATGGTTAGTCGTTACCTTACCAAAGAGAAAGGAGAGGGCTGTTTTGGCATCTTCTAATTCTTGGTCAGCGGCTTGTGCTTTTAAAGCAATCAGCCTTCCGCCAATTTTTAGAAAAGGAATCGTTAATTCAGCTAAAACTTGCATCCGGGCGACTGCTCTAGCGGTGACGACATCAAATTGTGCACGGAAGTCCTTGTCCTGACCAAAATCTTCTGCTCTACCATGGAAAAAATGCACCTTGTCTAATGCTAAGGATTCTGCCAAATGCGTTAGAAAAGCAATTCGTTTGTTGAGAGAGTCGATGATAGTAACTTCGAGATTTGGAAAGAGAATCTTCATAGGTAGGCTAGGAAAGCCAGCTCCTGCCCCAATATCTAATAAACGAATCGGTTCATTGGCTAAAAAGCCCTGTAAGATAGGAGCGATAGAGTCATAGAAATGCTTGAGATAAACGTCATTTTCTTCCGTGATGGCGGTTAAATTAATCTTGTTGTTCCACTCCACTAGCAATTTGAAATAAGTATCAAATTGCTCTTTTTGTTTCATGGTTAAAGGAAAACCATCTTCCTCTAAGGTGTGGTAAAATTCTTGGGGTGTCATTTGTATCCTCTGTCTTTGATTATTGCTATTATTTTACCATAAAATACAGGAATAAAAAAATCTCATAAAAATCATTAGAAATAGGTCCTCAATACTTGCTATTAACTTGAAAATTGCTATAATTGAGACACAAAGATTAAAGGAGACATACTATGCCAACAGTTTTGATTATCTTAGTCGTTTTAGGGTTGCTTGCTCTATGGTTGATGGTAAGTTACAATAGCCTAGTCAAATCTCGAATGCATACCAAAGAAGCTTGGAGTCAAATTGATGTGCAGTTGAAACGTCGTAATGACTTGATTCCAAATCTTATTGAGACTGTTAAAGGTTATGCTAACTACGAGCAAAAAACATTTGAAAAAATCACTGATTTGCGTGCGCGTGTTGCTAATGCCTCAACCCCTCAAGAAACCATGGCAGCTTCTAATGAATTGAGTAAACAGGTGACCCATTTATTCGCGGTCGCTGAGAATTACCCAGACTTAAAAGCCAATGAAAACTTTTTGAAATTGCAAGAAGAGTTGACTAATACGGAAAATAAAATCTCATATTCTCGTCAACTATACAATTCAACAACTTCTAATTATAACTTGAAATTAGAATCTTTCCCAAGCAACATCGCAGGTAAACTATTCGGCTTTAAACCAAGTGAATTCTTGCAAACACCTGAAGCTGAAAAAGAGGTGCCTAAAGTAGGCTTTACCTTTTAAGCTTCAGCAAGAAACGACAAATCATCGTAAGAGAAGGGAGTAGCATGCTTTACCAACAGATTTCACAAAACAAGCAACGTACCGTTTTGTTGTTAGTTGTCTTCTTCCTTCTGCTAGCTCTTATTGGAGCTTCCGCAGGTTACCTCCTGGTGGACAATTATGTGATAGGCGTGACTCTGGCCCTTATTATAGGTGCGATTTATGCGGTTAGCATGATTTTTCAGTCTACAACTCTTGTGATGAGCATGAATTCTGCTCGAGAAATTAGCGAGTCAGAAGCTCCAGATTTTTATCATATTGTAGAAGATATGGCTATGGTAGCACAGATTCCTATGCCAAGAGTCTTTATTATTGAAGACCCTTCTTTAAATGCTTTTGCCACAGGGTCTAGTCCTAAAAATGCAGCCGTAGCAGCAACCACAGGCTTACTTCAAGTGATGAATCGTGAGGAACTTGAAGGGGTTATTGGGCACGAAGTTAGTCATATCCGTAATTATGATATTCGTATTTCAACGATTGCGGTTGCCTTAGCCAGTGCGGTAACGCTCATTTCAAGTATTGGGGGGCGGGCACTTTGGTATGGGGGTGGTTCGCGTAAACGTAGTAACAATAATGATGAAGGCTTAGGCATCATCTTGTTGCTCCTGTCGTTGTTGTCTCTCGTTTTAGCGCCGTTAGTAGCGAGTTTGGTTCAGTTAGCGATCTCTCGCCAAAGAGAGTATTTGGCAGATGCGAGTTCAGTTGAACTGATTAGAAATCCCCAAGGGATGATAAGGGCTCTTGAAAAATTGAAACAATCTCAGCCGGTAAAATACCCTGTTGATGATGCTAGTGCGGCCTTGTACATTAACGAGCCCCGCAAAAAAGGTAGTTTCAGTTCATTATTTAGTACTCATCCTCCCATTGAAGAGAGGATTGAGCGATTACAACACATGTGAGGGCTTGAGGCTAGCTCAAGCCTCATTTTCTTTCGTTTTTGCTTTTTAATATTCAGAAAAAAGAAGGTTATTCTAAGAAAACAGGGCTCCCTTAACCTATTTTTGATCCAAATGATTGTAGAAAAGCTTAGAAGGAGAGGAGAATCCTTTATTTTGAGGATTATCAGATGTTAAGGTTAAAAAATGTAAGAAAATTGTCATATAACTATTGACAAATACCTGATATAATAGTAAAAATAGATTAGAATTTTATTAGGAGAAAATGATGTTAATTCTTTCTGAAATCAGAAAACGTCCAGACGGTCTTCATTTTGACCAAGTGTGCGACGTTAAAGAAAAATTATTGGAACGCAACCCACAAATTCTGGATCTTAAAGACGTTAGGGTTGTGGGAGATGTGCACTATGATGCTGGTTTGTACTTGTTACATTATCAGCTAAGCTATGAGGTGACCTTGCCTTCAAGTCGATCGATGACTCCTGTCAGCTTAAAAGAAGTTCAAGACGTTCAGGAATTGTTTATTGAAGCCACAGATGTAGCAGGTAAACAAGATATGGTTGATAATCAGTTAGTTTTGGTCTTAGAGGAAGACAACATCGATCTTGACGAAAGCGTTGTGGACAATATCTTGCTTGCGATCCCTTTACAGGTATTGACTGAGGAAGAAAAACAATCTCAAGAATTACCAACAGGTAAGGACTGGACCGTTCTGACTGAGGATCAATATCAATCTTTAAAAGAGGAAAAACAAAAAGAAAATAATCCTTTTGCAAGCCTCCAAGGATTGTTTGATGAATAAAACTGAATATTAAAGATGTCTGTAATTTTTATTTGAAAAAAGGATTATTCTTTGATATACTCTTTAGAGAATGTAGTTGCTCGTTTGTAAAGGCCTTTTATCGGCCGCACAGGAGTGAAGAAGGTGATATTATCAGAAACTTTCGTACTCATTAAGTGATAATAAGTAACCATTTGAGACTTGGCTCTCAAAGATGAAAAAATTAGATTGACCTCGTGGCCTTCTTTCTGGGAGAGAAAGAAAGTCTGAGAGGATAAGGGTTGGTGTAAATGACAAAGAAAATTTTAATTATTGAAGATGAAAAGAACCTTGCACGGTTCGTTTCACTCGAATTGCAACATGAAGGTTATGAAGTAACTGTTGAAGTAAATGGTCGCGAAGGTTTGGAAACTGCCTTAGAAAAGGATTTTGACTTGATCCTCCTTGACCTAATGCTTCCTGAAATGGATGGTTTTGAAGTGACTCGTCGCTTACAAACTGAAAAAACAACTTACATCATGATGATGACTGCGCGTGATTCGATTATGGATGTGGTTGCGGGATTAGACCGTGGAGCGGATGATTACATTGTGAAGCCATTTGCTATTGAAGAGTTATTGGCTCGTATCCGTGCCATTTTCCGTCGCCAAGATATCGAATCTGAGAAGAAAACCCCTAGTCAAGGAATTTACCGTGATTTGGTCTTGAACCCACAAAACCGTTCAGTTAACAGAGGAGATGATGAAATCTCTTTGACGAAACGTGAATATGATTTGCTTAGCATTTTGATGACTAATATGAATCGTGTCATGACACGTGAAGAGTTATTGTCAAATGTTTGGAAATACGATGAAGCTGTTGAAACAAATGTAGTGGATGTTTATATTCGTTACCTTCGCGGCAAAATCGATATTCCAGGTAAGGAGTCTTATATCCAAACCGTTCGCGGTATGGGCTATGTTATTCGTGAGAAATAAGTAAGATGGTAAAGCAGAAACAGAAGAAATATAAAAAATCGTTACCAAAACGTTTATCGAATATCTTTTTTGTTCTCTTTTTCTGCATTTTCTCTATTTTTACACTGATTGCCTACAGTTCAACTAATTATTTCTTGTTGAAAAAGGAAAGGCAATCGGTTTTTCAAGCCGTAAATATTGTTAGAGTTCGTCTTTCTGAGGTGGACTCTAATTTTACATTAGAGAACTTAGCAGAAGTTTTGTATAAAAATGATAAGACACACCTTAGAATTAATGACCGAAATGGGAGTCGTGTGATTCGAAGTGAGCGGGATATTACCAATACCCTTGATGCCAATCAGGACATTTACGTCTATAATGTGGACAAGCAGATGATTTTTACCACAGACAATGAGGAAGCTTCTCCTGGTTTGAGAGGTCCTATCGGTAAAGTTTTTCATGATCACATTGAAGATCAGTATCGTGGCTTTTCCATGACACAAAAAGTTTATTCCAATCGAACAGGAAAATTTGTAGGGTATGTTCAAGTTTTTCATGATTTGGGAAATTATTACGTGATTAGGGCCCGCTTACTCTTTTGGTTGCTTATGGTGGAACTATTTGGCACAAATCTGGCCTATTTGATTATTTTAATTGCCACTCGACGTTTTTTGAAGCCGTTGCATAATTTGCATGAAGTGATGCGCAATATTTCCGAAAATCCTAACAATTTAAACTTACGTTCTGACATTTCGTCAGGGGATGAAATTGAAGAACTGTCGGTTATTTTTGATAACATGCTGGATAAGGTCGAAACGCATACCAAGCTGCAATCTCGCTTTATTAGTGATGTTAGTCATGAGTTACGGACGCCGGTTGCTATTATTAAGGGGCACATTGGTCTCTTGCAACGCTGGGGCAAAGATGATAGTGATATTCTCGAAGAAAGTTTGACGGCTACTGCGCACGAGGCGGATCGGATGGCAATTATGATTAACGATATGCTGGATATGATTCGGGTGCAAGGGTCCTTTGAAGGGCATCAAAATGACACCACGGTTTTAGAAAATTCTATTGAGACAGTCATTGGAAACTTCCGTGTGTTGAGGGAAGATTTTGAATTTACATGGCACTCAGAAAATAACGAAACTGTGGCGCGTATTTATAAAAATCATTTTGAACAGGCCTTGATGATTCTGATTGACAATGCGGTTAAATATTCTCGTCAAGATAAGAAAATCTCGATTGATCTTAAGGTGAACGATAAGCAAGAAGCTATTGTTAGAGTCCAAGATAAGGGAGAAGGGATTTCTAAAGAAGATATTAAACACATCTTTGAACGCTTTTATCGGACAGATCAATCTCGTAATCGAACCAGTACTCAGGCTGGTTTAGGCATAGGCTTGTCTATCCTCAAACAGATTGTGGATGGCTACCACTTACAGATGGAAGTTGAAAGTGAATTGAATCAGGGATCTGTCTTTATTTTACACATTCCACTAGCGGTTTCGAAAGATAGCCAGTGAATTGATGATCAATTATAATGAAAAAAGAATGGCAGTGGACGTTACCACAAGATGGTAGGTTCAAGGGCTGTTCTTTTTTCTGGATTTTGCTACCTCATTTGAAACAATTTCCCTTAGCCAGATTCCCTGACATATCCTTTTGTTATCCTTGAAAATATGATAGAATAGAGTACTAGATTAATTTGATAGAATTGGGGTGTTTGCGTGCGTTGTCCAAAATGTAATTATAATAAATCAAGTGTTGTCGATAGTAGACAAGCTGAAGATGGCAATACCATCCGCCGTCGACGAGAATGTGAAAAATGCCATACTCGTTTTACAACATTTGAACGTGTTGAAGAACTCCCTTTGTTAGTCATAAAAAAGGATGGCACAAGAGAGCAATTTTCACGAGATAAGATTTTGAATGGCGTTGTTCAAAGCGCCCAGAAACGCCCAGTCTCAAGTACGGATATTGAGAACTTAATTTCGCGTATCGAGCGAACCGTTCGTACAACTTATGAAAATGAAGTGTCAAGTACTATTATCGGTAATTTAGTGATGGATGAATTGGCAGAACTCGATGAAATCACTTATGTTCGTTTTGCCAGCGTCTATAAGAGTTTTAAAGATGTTGATGAAATTGAAGAATTATTGCAACAAATTACCACTCGTGTGCGAGGAAAAAAGAAAAGTAGTTTAAATGATGAAACCCATTGATACCTTTACCTATCTTAAACGCAACAAAGTTTCCTGTGATGCGACAAGCCTAATTCAGTTGTATTTCCCTATTATTGGAAGTGACGCAACTGCGGTTTACCAATATTTTCTTCATTTTTTTGATGATGGGGCTAGAGCCCACAAATTTAGCGGTGTTTTAAACCATTTACAGTTTGGTATGAAACGTTTCGAAGATGCTATGGTTATGCTAACAGCAATGGACTTGGTGGTTTTATATCAGCTTCCGGACGCCTATTTGATCAAATTGCAGCAGCCACTAGGACATGAAGCATTTTTAAAAGAACCTGTCTACTCTCGCTTACTCGAACAAAAAATTGGAGAATCAGCAGTGTCTGAATTACAATTAGCTATTCCTAACCAGGCGAGAAATATTTCTAAGCGGTTTTCGGATGTTTTTGGCACCGATGGCCTATCTCCTAAAACCTCTCAAAGTGCTCGAAAAACGTTTGATCTAGATAGTTTCCAACAATTGATGACTAGGGATGGCCTCCAATTTGAAGATAGCCAAAAAGATGTGATTAGTCTTTATAGTATTTCAGAACAATACGAAATGAATTGGTTTGATACCTACCAACTGGCTAAGGCGACGGCTGTTAATGGGAAAATTCAACCTAAGCGCTTGCTGGCCAAGAAACAACAGGCTGCTAAAGAGCCAAGTAATGATACTTTTTCTCAAGCAGAGCAGGTCATTTTACGGGAGGCTAAGCAAGACAGTTCGCTTATTTTCTTGGAGAAGATTAAAAAAGCGAGACGAGCAACGGTCACTAAAGATGAAAAAACCTTGTTGCAGACTTTGGCTAAAATGTCTTTTCTTGATGATGTGATTAATGTCATGGTCCTCTATACCTTTAATAAGACCAAGTCGGCTAACTTACAGAAAAGTTATCTGATGAAGATTGCCAATGATTTTTCCTACCAGCAGGTATCAACAGCCGAAGAGGCTATGTTAGCCTTACGAGCATTTACAGATCGTCAAGGCAGTCGGCAGGCAAAACCAAAAACAAGTCAACAAACAAATGTTCCTAAGTGGAGCAATCCTAATTATCAGGAAACGACAAGCCAAGAAGAACAAGCTAAACTAGATGAATTCAAGCAGGCAGCTTTGAAGCGACTAGAAAACCTTAGAAAGGGTGGTGACTAGATGGAAAAGATTGGAGATACCATGGCAAAATTGGGTCAAAACAGTCGTGTTAATAGCGACCAATTGATTCAGACCATTTTGGCAGATCCTGAAGTGGCTGATTTTATCAGCCGACACCATCTGTCACAAGAACAAATTAATCTGAGTTTGTCTAAATTTAATCAATTTTTGGTAGAACGTCAGAAATATCAGCTCAAGGATGATTCTTATATTGCTAAGGGATACCAACCTATTCTAGCCATGAATGAAGGTTATGCTGATGTCTCTTATTTGGAAACCAAAGAATTGGTAGAGGCTCAAAAACAGGCCGCTATCTCAGAACGGATTCAACTGGTCAGTTTGCCAAAGTCTTATCGCCATATTCATTTGTCGGATATTGATGTTAATAACGCTAGTCGTATGGAAGCCTTCTCGGCTATTTTGGATTTTGTGGAACAATACCCATCATTAGAGCAAAAAGGATTGTACCTATATGGGGACATGGGGATTGGCAAGTCCTACTTGTTGGCTGCTATGGCTCATGAATTGTCTGAGAAAAAAGGTGTCTCAACCACTCTTTTGCATTTTCCGAGCTTTGCCATTGATGTTAAAAATGCCATTTCAAATGGCTCTGTTAAAGAAGAAATTGATGCGGTGAAGAATGTGCCGGTGCTCATTTTAGATGATATTGGTGCAGAGCAAGCCACTTCTTGGGTCCGTGATGAGGTGTTGCAGGTGATTTTGCAGTACCGCATGTTAGAAGATTTACCGACTTTCTTTACGTCCAATTATAGCTTTGCAGATTTGGAGCGTAAATGGGCGACTATTAAAGGAAACGACGAGACTTGGCAAGCTAAACGGGTGATGGAACGTGTCCACTATTTGGCTAGGGAGTTTCATTTAGAAGGAGTTAATCGCCGTTAAGTTTGGGATAACAATCAAGAAGAATAGACAAGTGTATTAGTGAGAGAAAGAAAAGGAGAATCATGGTTTTACCTACCGTTGCCATTGTGGGCCGTCCAAATGTGGGCAAGTCCACCTTATTTAATCGAATTGCTGGAGAGCGTATTTCAATTGTGGAAGATGTCGAAGGCGTTACTCGAGATCGTATTTATGCTACTGGAGAATGGCTTAATCGCCAGTTCTCATTGATTGATACAGGTGGTATTGATGATGTTGATGCCCCGTTTATGGAACAAATCAAGCACCAGGCTCAAATTGCTATGGAGGAAGCGGACGTTATTGTCTTTGTCGTTTCTGGTAAAGAAGGGGTGACCGACGCTGACGAATATGTGTCTAAAATTCTGTATCGAACCAATACCCCAGTCATTTTAGCCGTTAATAAGGTTGATAATCCTGAAATGCGTAATGATATTTATGATTTTTATTCACTTGGTTTGGGTGATCCTTATCCAGTTTCTTCTGTTCACGGGATCGGAACAGGGGATGTCTTGGATGCCATCGTTGAAAACTTACCAGTAGAAGAAGTCGAAGAAAATGATGATATTATCCGCTTCAGTTTAATCGGTCGTCCTAATGTTGGGAAATCTAGCTTGATTAATGCTATTTTAGGTGAGGATCGCGTTATTGCTAGTCCTGTCGCAGGGACAACACGTGATGCCATTGACACGTATTTTACTGATGCCGACGGTCAAGAATTCACCATGATCGATACTGCTGGAATGCGCAAATCTGGCAAGATTTACGAAAATACAGAGAAATATTCTGTCATGCGAGCGATGCGTGCCATTGACCGCTCTGATGTGGTCTTGATGGTTATCAATGCTGAAGAGGGAATCCGTGAATACGATAAGCGAATTGCTGGTTTTGCACACGAAGCTGGTAAAGGAATGATTATTGTCGTTAACAAATGGGATACCATTGACAAAGATAACCACACGGTCTCCCAATGGGAAGCGGATATTCGGGATCAATTCCAATTTTTGGCTTATGCTCCAATCATTTTTGTGTCAGCTTTGACAAAGCAGCGCTTGAATAAACTACCAGAATTGATTAAGCGTATTAGTGACAGTCAGAATAAACGTATCCCATCTGCTGTCCTTAATGACGTTATTATGGACGCTGTTGCTATTAACCCAACACCAACCGATAAAGGGAAACGCTTGAAGATTTTCTATGCGACACAAGTTGCGGTCAAGCCGCCAACATTTGTGATTTTTGTTAATGAGGAAGAATTGATGCACTTCTCTTACCTACGTTTCTTGGAAAATCAAATTCGTGCAGCCTTTACCTTCGAGGGAACACCGATTCATCTGATTGCACGCAAACGGAAATAAGGAACGGTCCTCTGTTAAAATAGTAATTTTAAAAAGACATTATCAGTCACTGATAAGGATTGTCGTCTGTATGTCACAGGAGGCAATCCTTTTTATGATGCTTTTTAGAGGTAGGGAAAGAGTCTTTAGCATCAAACAAAGAAAACAAGAAAAAGGATTTTTCCAAGAAATCTCATTTGATTTTTGTTATAATGAAAAGATAAGCAAAAAGGTGGGATGGATATGGCTAGATTAATTCCAGGACGGATACGGAATGAAGGTATAGAGCTCTATGAACAAGGTTTAGTCAGAATACTAGATGATCATGAGGGACTTCTACAAGCTGAAGTAGGGCCCTATCACGTTCAATATGGGGCTGATGATGAGGACGTAACTTGCCAATGTGATGTGTTTGAGGCGAGACAGTATTGTAAACATATTGCAGCAGTGGAGTACTTTTTAAAAAATGATGAGGAAGGCAAACGATTTTCAGAGCAACTGAGTGATCAAACCGAACATAAGGCAGAAACGCAAAAAATGACCTCTTTTGGAAGTCTCTTTTTGGATAGTCTAGCAATGAACGACGATGATACCATTAAATACCGCTTATCAGCCTTAGGAAGTCGTAGTCCTTTTTCGTCAGATTACTGGTGGAGTTTGAAAATTAACCGTTTGCCAGATGACCGTTCTTATGTGATTCGAGACATCAAAGGCTTTTTGCAATTGGTCAAAAAGGAAGGGTTTTATCAGATTGGTAAAAACTATTTTGAACAGCTGTCTTGGTTACAATTTGATCAGCCAAGTCAAGAATTAATCGACTTTTTATGGCGGTTGTCTTCTGATACAGATAAAGGGGAGCAAGATAATGTCTTTCCTAATCATGGAAGGCATTTACGCCTACCTAGTGGCTTTTTTGAGGAAGGTATCCACCTACTAACAGGTCTTTACGATTTCAGTTTTGAGGGACCTTCTCAAACCTATCATCATCTGTTTGTTCGTCCTTTAGATGCAGAAGCAGGGCTTTACCACTTTAAGGTAGAAGTGCATCGACAATCGATTGAGTTGCAAATTACCGAAAAAAATGTGCAATATTTTTTCGACAATGCTTATCTGCTTTACCAAGATACTTTCTATCACCTATCTTTAAAACAAGCTAAAATGGTTCAAGCTATTCGTAGTCTACCAATTGATGCTGATTTGGCAAAACACATTCATTTTGACTTAGATGACCAGGCTAAACTGGCTGCTAGTTTATTAGAGTTTAAGCAAATTGGAAGTGTAGAGGCTCCTAAGAGTTTTACCATTCGTGATTTTGACGTGACTTTCCAGTTTGACTTAGTTGGACAGGATGAAATAAGTTGTCAACTGCTCTTCGACTACGGGCATTACCAGGTGGCTGATAAGGCAACTTTGGATCAGCTTCCCTTTGCTAGTAACTACAAAAAAGAAGAGAAAATCAATCGTTCTTTGAGGGCCTTTGGCTTTTCCCCGCAGTTTTATTCTAAAAAACGGTTATCTAGTAAAGCAGAACTTTATGCCTTTTTCACGGAAATGGTTCCATATGTTGAACGTATAGGGACAGTAGTGTTAAGTTCATCATTAGAAGGACTAAGGTCTAAGGAAAGGCCTCAGATTGCTATTGAGCGCAAGGGAGGATTATTGGATATTTCCTTTGATTTTTCGACAATCGTGGAAGATGATATCGATGATGCCCTAACTGCCCTTTTTCAAAATAATTCTTATTTCGTGAGCCAATCGGGGCAGCTCGTTGTTTTTGATGAGGAGACGCAAAAGGCTAGTCACAGTTTACAAGAATTAAGGGCAAAACATCTCAAAAATGGGCATATGCAACTGGATGGCATTGCTGCCTTACAAGTGTCACAACTTTTTGAAGGGATGTCTTCAGTACACCTTTCGAAAGAGTTAGAAGAATTGGTGCATCATTTGCAACATCCGGAAACGTTTGCTATCAAACCGCTATCGGTACAAGCTCAGGTAAGAGATTACCAAAGACAAGGGATTCAGTGGTTATCGATGTTAGACCATTATGGATTTGGAGGCATCTTAGCCGATGATATGGGACTTGGAAAAACCTTACAAACCATAGCTTTCTTATCTAGTCAGCTGAAACCCGATAGTAAAGTATTGATTCTATCGCCTTCAAGCCTTATTTATAATTGGTTGGATGAATGCCAAAAATTCACTCCTCAGCTAGACGTTGTGGTTTCCTATGGCTTGAAGCAAGTCAGAGATCACCTTATTGAAGAAGGCCACCAGATTACGATTACAAGCTATTCTTCTTTTAGACAAGACTTTGAGACTTATCAAGCCTTCGAGTACGATTATTTGATTTTGGATGAAGCGCAAGTGATTAAGAATGCTCAGACAAAAATTGCGAAATGTTTGCGTGCTTTTAATGCCAAAAATTGCTTTGCTTTATCAGGGACACCGATTGAAAATAAATTGCTGGAAATTTGGTCCATTTTTCAAATTGTTTTACCAGGTCTTCTTCCTGCTAAAAAAGAGTTTTTAAAAATGACGGCCAAGCAGGTATCGCGATATATCAAGCCCTTTATTATGCGTCGTAAAAAAGAAGACGTCTTACCAGAATTACCTAACCTGATTGAAATGACTTATCCAAATGAAATGACGGATAGCCAAAAAGCAATCTACTTAGCACAGCTAAGGCAAATGCAGGATCAGATTCGAACTGCCAGCGATGCAGATATTAACCGTCGTAAAATTGAAATTTTGTCAGGGATTACGCGATTGAGGCAGATTTGTGATACTCCAAGTCTCTTTATGGACTACGATGGGGAAAGTGGTAAGTTAGAGAGTTTGCGAACTTTGTTACTACAAATCAAGGAAAACGGGCACCGCGCCTTGATTTTCTCTCAATTTAGGGGAATGTTGGACTTAGCTAAGCAGGAGATGGATGCTTTAGGTCTCACGGCCTACCAAATGACAGGATCAACCCCTGCTAATGAGCGCCAAGAAATGACAAGAGCCTTTAATAACGGTTCTAAAGATGCCTTTTTGATTTCTCTTAAAGCAGGAGGGGTTGGACTCAATTTAACAGGAGCAGACACAGTGGTGTTAATTGACCTATGGTGGAATCCTGCCGTTGAAATGCAAGCTATTAGCCGCGCACACCGGATTGGGCAAGAAGATAACGTAGAAGTTTACCGCCTAATCACTCGGGGTACTATTGAAGAAAAGATTTTAGAATTACAAGAAAGCAAACGCAATCTGGTAACAACTGTCTTGGATGGGAATGAAAGCCGTGCAAGTATGTCTATTGAAGAAATTAAAGAGATTCTAGGTTTAGAAATCTAGAGATGTTGGTCAGTTTCGCTAAAGAAACTGACTTTTTCGATGTCGAGAGTCAAAATTGATGACAAGAACTACTTTCGTCTAGTGAAACTAGTAACAAGTAAGGGAAAAAGCACACGATGTCGTCTCTTGACGTACGACTCAAGTGTTTTATTCAAGTAGAATTCTATAGGAATACTTTGAAAAATAAGAGTAATTACGCTATAATAGGGAATGCTACATGAAGGGAGAAGCAGAAAAAGGATGACAAATACTCAATTTCCTCTGGTTGCAGATGGTGTTCCGATTATTGATACAGCCAAGCAGATGGCTTTATACGAGAACGAAGACCTCATCACTAATATCCATGGCTATTATCAAGACAAGGATTATGATGATGTCACAAAAAATTACCAATTTGCAGACCAAATCATGTCTCATCAAAGCTCTTCTTCTCATCAGCGTCTTCAAACCATCAACGAAGGTCGTAGCTATGCCAAAGAGGCACGCAAAAAGGCAAAACAAGATCTTAAGGAAAAAAGACAGGCTTATCTTGCCAAAGAGATGACTTATGTTCCTAAGCAAGTGCCAAAGACAAAACGTCCTGCTGAATCAGTTCTGCCTAAACAGAGACCTGAAACTGAGATGAGTCGCTTTACCGAAAAACTGCATCAAGAAGATTATATTTTAGCAGAGCTTCCTCGGGAGTATAAAGAGCCTGACAATTCATCACATCAAGGTTCAGCAAAGAAGAATAATTACGATTTTTTGAAGCGTAGCCAAATTTATAATAACAAAGAAACTAGAGAACAACGTGAAAAAACAATTGCGCAAGAGCTTAACCTAAGCCGATTCAAAGACCTTGAATAAGGGGATTTTTATCAGGCGCAAGTAGGATTACAAAGGAGTTAAGATGTCAAAAACCTATCATTTTATTGGAATTAAGGGATCTGGAATGAGTGCCCTAGCTCTTATGTTGCATCAAATGGGACATAAGGTTCAAGGGAGTGATGTTGAAAAATATTATTTTACCCAGCGAGGCTTAGAACAAGCTGGAATCACGATTCTTCCTTTTAGCGAAGATAACATTACCGAAGATATGGAACTTATCGCAGGAAATGCCTTCCGTGAAGATAATAACAATGAAGTTGCCTATGCTATCCAACATGAGATTCCATTCAAACGCTATCATGAGTTTTTAGGAGACTTTATGAAGCAGTTTATTAGTTTTGGTGTGGCAGGTGCTCACGGGAAGACGTCAACCACAGGATTATTGTCCCATGTCTTAAAGAATATTACGGATACTTCCTACTTGATTGGAGATGGCACTGGCCGTGGTTCAGCCAATGCACAATATTTCGTTTTCGAATCAGATGAATATGAGCGTCATTTCATGCCTTATCATCCAGAATATTCCATCATTACCAATATTGATTTTGATCATCCTGACTATTTTACAGGGATTGATGATGTGCGAAGCGCCTTTAATGATTATGCCAAACAGGTTAAGAAAGCCTTGTTTGTCTACGGTGAAGATCAGGAATTAAAGAAAATCACAGCTAACGCTCCGATTTATTACTACGGTTTTGAAGAGGGGAATGACTTTGTGGCATCTGATATTGCTCGCACCACCCATGGCTCTGATTTTACAGTGAAACATGATGGTCAAATTATTGGTCGGTTCCATGTGCCGGCTTATGGTCGTCATAATATCTTGAATGCAACGGCAGTGATTGCTAATCTATTTGTTGCTGGTATCGATATGGAACTTGTGGCAGAACACCTGAAAACTTTCTCAGGGGTCAAACGTCGCTTTACTGAGAAATTAATTAATGAGACGATTATCATTGATGATTTTGCTCACCATCCGACAGAAATTGTTGCGACCATTGATGCTGCGAGACAAAAATACCCAAATAAAGAGATTGTAGCCATTTTTCAGCCGCATACCTTTACGCGAACTATTGCTCTCTTGGATGACTTTGCCTTGGCCTTGAACGAGGCGGATAGCGTCTATTTAGCACAGATTTACGGCTCTGCTCGTGAAGTGGATAAAGGAGAGGTCAAGGTCGAAGATTTAGCTGCTAAGCTGACTAAGCCTGCTAAGATCGTTACTGTGGATAATGTATCGCCTCTTCTTGACCATGACAATGCGGTTTATGTCTTTATGGGAGCTGGAGATATCCAGTTGTACGAACGGTCTTTTGAAGAATTATTGGCAAACTTAACCAAAAATAATCAATAAACAATTCCTGCCCTAGGCAGGTTTTATCGTCCTAAAGGAGGTTTTGATGCTTATTAGACAGGTCCAAGAAGCTGATTGGGAGACTATTGCTGCTATTGAACGTGATAATTTTTCACCACAAGAAGCGGCGACAAAGGAAGCTATTGGAGAACGAATTCGCCTTATTCCCGATACTTTTTTAGTGGCTCTTATTGATCAAAAAATTGTTGGTTACATCGAAGGACCAGTTATGGCTAAGCCTATTTTGGAAGATCATCTTTTTCATCATGTTAAAAGCAATCCTGTAAGTGGTGGCTATATTGCCATCACTAGCCTTTCGATTGATAAGGCTTTCCAACAACAAGGAATTGGGATCGCTCTTTTGGCAGCAATGAAAGATCTCGCAGTAGCTCAGCGTAGAGATGGTATTATTTTGACTTGTCATGATTACCTTATCCCTTACTACGAGATGAATGGGTTTCATAATCAAGGTCTCTCAGAATCAGAGCATGGTGGAGCTATTTGGTATCAAATGTTTTGGCACCCTTAAAAGTCATGTCATCATCGGTCATTATTTGTTAAGAATAAGTAACAAACGCGTGATTTAATTGCATTTATAAGGCTTTTAAGTTATAATGGCGGTTGATTATATTTAGGAGGATTGGCTTTGACCGATTTTAAGGAAGATGACTACAAAAACCAGCAACGAAGCTTTAAAGAGCAGATTCTTGCTGAGTTGGAAAAAGCAAATCAAATCAGAAAAGAAAAAGAAGAAGAGCTTTTTCAAAAAGAACAAGAGGCAAAAGAAGCTGCTCGGCGTACAGCCCAGCTTTATGCTGAGTATAAGAGACAGGATTATTTGAAAAAAGCGACAGCGACAGCGACAGGGAATCCCCAATCAGATGATCAGTTAGCTGGTGACCCCTCTCTCACATACCCTGAGCATCAAAGTATACCAGAATCAACAGAGGCTAATAATGAAACTGTTGATAAGAATCTGGAAACAGAGAATCCACCTGCATCTGCAGCAGATATGGAAACAAGTCGAGAAGAAGTCGGTAGACAAGACGCTTTTTCTGATATGACTCAGGAGGAAGTAAGAACTGAGAAAGGCGAAGCAGTGAGACGAACAGTAAATAAACGCCAACAGACAGATCGCATGGCGAAAAAGATTTCAACCATTTTGATTAGTTCCATTATCATTGCTCTTTTAGCTGTCGGTTTAGCAGGAACGGTGTATGTTTATAGCGCCCTTAACCCTGTTGATAAAAACAGTAAGGAGTTTGTTCAAGTTGAGATTCCTTCAGGATCTGGTAATAAATTAATTGGACAGATTCTCCAAAAAGAAGGCTTGATTAAAAATAGCACCGTCTTTAGTTTTTATACGAAATTCAAAAACTTTACCAATTTCCAAAGCGGTTATTATAATTTGCAAAAAAACATGAGTTTAGAAGAAATTGCTAAAGCTTTACAAGAAGGTGGAACAGCAGAGCCGACCAAACCCGCGCTAGGCAAAATCCTTATCCCAGAAGGATATACCATCAAGCAAATTGCCAAAGCTGTTGAACACAATAGCAAAGGAAAAGACCAAAAAGCTAAAACTCCATTTCATGAAAAAGATTTCTTGAATTTAGTGGCAGATGAGACTTTTATTCAAAAAATGGTCAAGAAATACCCAAGATTATTGGGAAGTATTCCAACAAAGGAAGCAGCTGTTTACCGCTTGGAGGGATACCTTTTCCCTGCAACTTATAATTATTACGAAGAAACCACATTAGAGAGTCTTATTGATGACATGTTAGCAGCTACAGATGCTACTTTAGCACCTTATTACGATCAAATCGCTGCAAGTGGCAAGTCAGTTAATGATGTTTTAACCTTGGCTTCTTTAGTTGAAAAAGAAGGTTCCACCGACGATGATCGACGTCAAATTGCAAGTGTCTTTTACAATCGACTTAATAATGGGATGGCCTTGCAGTCAAATATTGCAATCTTATATGCTATGGGAAAACTTGGTCAAAAAACAACTTTAGCTGAAGACGCTGCTATTGACACAACCATCAATTCTCCTTATAATATTTATACCAATACAGGATTGATGCCTGGTCCGGTTGATAGCTCAGGTCTTTCTGCTATTGAAGCAACGATAAACCCCGCTTCAACGGATTATTTATACTTTGTGGCCAATGTCCATACTGGTGAAGTCTACTACGCAAAAACATTTGAAGAGCATTCCGCAAATGTTGAGAAATATGTAAATAGTCAAATTCAGTAAATACAAACATGATGCCTAGGCATCATGTTTGTATTTCTGATTAGTTAAAAAGAAAAAGAAAAGAGAACGATTATGGCTGAAAAAACCTATCCAATGACCCTAACTGAAAAAGAACAACTTGAAAAAGAATTAGAAGAATTAAAACTTGTTCGTCGCCCAGAAGTTGTGGAACGCATTAAAATTGCTCGTTCATATGGAGATCTTTCTGAAAACTCTGAGTATGATGCTGCTAAAGATGAACAAGCTTTTGTGGAAGGTCAAATTTCAACTTTGGAAACAAAAATCCGTTACGCTGAGATCATTGATAGTGATGCAGTAGCAAAAGATGAAGTTGCTATTGGTAAAACTGTTGTGGTTCAAGAAGTTGGTACGACAGACAAAGACACTTACCACATCGTTGGTGCTGCAGGAGCAGATATTTTCTCAGGTAAAATTTCCAATGAAAGTCCGATTGCACAAGCCTTAATTGGTAAAAAAACAGGTGATAAGGTTAGAATTGAATCACCAGCAGCTACTTATGATGTTGAAATCATCAGCGTTGAAAAAACAAATTAATCAGATGAAGTCATTATTTGCCTAACCACTATGTGTTTTGGTCGCTAATGGCTTTTTTTGTACAGTCTTATGAGGTGGTCTGACAATGGGGTTAAGTAATAGCATTGATATCAGGTAAACTAGCGATTTTCTGATGTCTTTCTGGTATTAACGAATAGCAAATCAAAAGGCTAGGACCATTTAGGTCTAGCCTTTTTTAGTTATTCTAGTTAACGTTTTCGTTGTTTTCCAGCGTTACGGTTTGATTTTGTTTTTTTAGGCAAAATAGCTTGTTCCATGTTTTGTGAAGGAGTAACATCCTTACGAGAAGAAGTTGATTGGTATGCCTTAGGCGGGTTTTTAGCGTATTCTTCTTCGATTTGTTTATGCAATCGAGGTTTCAAGATGTAAGTGGTGATTAACTGTTGAATGATACTAAAGAAACCACCAACTAGCCAGTAAAGACCAACACCTGCAGGAAGGGAGAAGGACATGACTATCATCATGATAGGCATGGTGTACATCATCGCCTTCATTTGCTCGCGTTGTTCTTCTGAAACGGCCATCATTGACAACCATGATTGGAAGAAGTAAAGAGCAGCGATAATTGCTGTTAACACTAAACTACGGCTACCAAGGTCAATGCCCATAAAGGTGCTTGTCGATACCCCTTTAGTGTATTGAGCGGCAAAGTACATGGCAGAGAAGAATGGCATCTGGATGAGAAGAGGTAAACACCCGATACCTCCAAGAGGATTAATCCCATGGGCACGCTGAGCAGCCATTAATTCTGTTTGGGCAGCCATTTTTTCCTCTTGGCTACTTGCCTGTTTGATACGCTTATTGATTGGTTCAAAAACGGGTTTCAAGAAGGCCATTTTCTCAGATTGATAACTTGCTTTCCAAGATTGGTAAAGTCCCAGAGGTAAGATAAGCGTTCTCACAACAATGGTAACAATGATAATAGCAAGTCCATAACCTAGTCCGGCATTGTTTGCAAAGTAATCAATAAAATATGACATGGGTTTTCCAAGAAATTCCCAAATCATACCTTTGGGATTTCCGTGAGCGTCTCTTCCCACACAGCCTGTCAAAGTGAATAGAATTGACAGAGCTAGTCCTGAAAAGAGGATGCGATTTAATTTTAGTTTCAATGTGTTTATCCTCTAATTTTTAATATACTTATCTATTTTACTGTTTTTTTCAGAAATTCACAATAGTTCTGAAGTCCGATTTTTAATTGCTTATTCGAAAGTCCTGAAAGTCTTCAAAATTAGCCATGGTAACATCTACATAAGTGACTTTTGCCCATTTGGATGGTCCTTTGCGGACTTCTTGAATAAATTTGGCTATTTTATCGGAATCTTTTGATTGAGCCAGAATTTCAACGGTCCCATCGCTATTATTCCAAACACGGCCATAAATATCTCCCATGTCTAGAGCTAAAGTATAGGTAGCGTATCGAAAACCAACACCTTGTACACGTCCAGAGACCAGTAAGCGAACTTTTTTCATCAGCAGTCCCTCCTTGGCTTTATTATACCACATGCTTAACAGGAAATCCCTTCAGCCAATTGCCTACTTTCTATCACTTTTACTAAAGACAAGAAGACATAAACGAGATAGTCGGCAGGGCTAACCGTAAATGAGATTGGCCTATATTTTAAACATCGTATCAGAAGATAGTCTTTTAAATCTAAAACATTGAACTGACCAAAGCTTGATTATCTAGCAAGTTAGTGCTTTAAAATATTGACGTGTATGATATAATAGGCGCATGGTTATTACATCAAAAGCAAATCAACTGATTAAACAAACGAAAAAATTACTGCAGAAAAAGCATCGCCAGCACTCCTATTTAATTGAAGGATGGCACCTTTTTGAAGAAGCTCAACAATCTGGTCAAGGTTTTCGACATATTTTTGTTCTAGAAGAATTGGCTGAGCGTGTCGCTGATCAAGAAAAAGTGGTTCTTGTTAGTGCAGACGTATTAAAAGAATTAACAGACTCCCCCAGCCCTCAAGGGATTATCGCTGAGGTCGACATGCCCCAGTTAGCCTTTCCAACAGACTACCAAGGGAAATACTTGATTTTAGAAGATGTTCAGGACCCAGGTAATCTAGGTACCATCATTCGTACAGCAGACGCTGCCGGATTTGATGGGGTGTTTCTTTCAGAAAAATCAGCAGATGTTTACAATTCAAAGACTCTACGTTCTATGCAAGGAAGTCACTTTCATCTTCCCATTTGGCGGACAGATATCTACAAAATTTGTCGGGAAATGCAAGAACATAACACCCAGGTTTTAGCGACGACACTATCAAAAGTCTCTGTTGACTACAAAACAGTTCCACACCAAGAGAGTTTTGCATTGGTCATGGGTAATGAAGGGCAGGGCATTAGTGCTGAAATGACAATCTTAGCTGATCAATTGGTTCACATCACAATGCCAGGTCAGGCAGAAAGTTTAAATGTTGCTGTAGCGGCAGGAATCCTCATTTTCAGCTTCATTTAAGCTAATATGCTATAATGGAAGTGTGAGGTGATTAAAATATGCATTATACAGAAGATAAAGAATACATGGAACATGTTGGTCATTTGATTGCTCATCCTCGCTTCCAAAAATTAGATGGTATTGTTCAGCACCACCATTCGACACGTCTAGAACATTCTATAAACGTTTCTTATTCAAGTTATAAGTTGGCTAAACGATTTGGCTGGGATGCTAAAAGCACTGCCAGAGGGGGATTACTCCATGACTTCTTTTATTATGATTGGCGCGTGACCAAGTTCAACAAAGGTCATGCCTGGGTTCATCCGCGTATTGCTGTACGAAACGCGAAAAAATTGACAGAACTCAATAAAAAAGAAGAAGATATTATTTTAAAACACATGTGGGGAGCAACGGTCGCTTTTCCACGCTATAAAGAAAGCTATATTGTGACTCTGGTCGATAAATATTGGGCTGTTAAGGAGGCCGCAACCCCCTTGAGGCAAAAATGGACGAATCGACGGTTTTTACGTCGTAAGACACTTCAAAGTCACAATCGCTAAGTAAAGGAGATTTTATGAACGATCATGTCATTTACACGCAATCCGATGCGGGTCTAAATCAATTTTTTGCAAAGATTTATAGTCTGGTAGGTATGGGAATTGGCCTGTCAGCCTTTGTTTCTTATTTGATGCTCTACCCTTTTAGAGACAACCTCGTATCTATCATTGCTAATCAACCCATGGTCTACTATGGGGCTGTGATTATTGAGTTAATTTTGGTTTTTGTGGCAAGTGGTGCTGCTCGTAAAAATACACCAGCTGCCTTGCCTCTTTTTCTCATTTATTCTGCCTTAAACGGTTTCACGCTTAGTTTTATTATTGCTATTTACACACAAACAACTGTATTTCAAGCCTTTGTTTCCTCTGCTGTTGTTTTCTTTGCAATGTCAGTGCTTGGTGTGAAAACCAAACGTGATATGACCGGTCTAAGGAAGGCTATGTTTGCTGCTTTGATTGGGATTATTGTAGCTAGTCTGATTAATCTCTTTATTGGCAGTGGGATGATGAGTTATGTCATTAGTATTATTTCCGTGCTAATTTTCTCAGGTCTCATCGCATCAGACAATCAAATGATTAAACGTGTTTATCAAGCGACAAATGGTCAGGTTGGAGATGGCTGGGCGGTAGCTATGGCCCTTAGTCTATATCTAGACTTTATTAACTTATTCATTAGTCTTCTTCGTCTTTTTGGACGAAATGATTAAGGTTGAAAAAGAAAATGTTTAACACTCTCTTTTCAGATTGAAGAAAAAGTCTGCTTGCTTCACAGTTATTATTTTTCATGATACTTGACTTAGGTAGCACGGACGGTAGCAACTCCCTACGGGATTTCATACCTAGAGTTGAGCCTAAGTCTCAAAATCTCTGAACGCCAGAAATGTTATGTTTCTGGCGTTTTTGCTACGTCGTAAAGTATAGAGCTTGGGCTCATTTCGCTTGCCTACGACTAAAACAATGTAAAAAGTGATACTATTTTTTGATGACATGGTAAACAAATCCTCTTAGAGGTTCTTTGTCTACAACCTGAAGAGAGGGTTCAACGCTCCCTTTTGTCTACTTTCTATATGAGTCATCAGATAACAGGACTTCTATGAAAAAGGTTGCGTTAGTTGAGATGATGCTTGTAAAAAAAGCAAGAGAAAGTCGTGAAAAGCCTATGTCTTAATTTGTAAACTCTTCCTTTTTTTGGTATACTATAAAAGATTAAAAACGAGGAGAATATAGATAGATATGTCAACAACTATTTGGATTTTATTACTTATTGTTGCCCTTGGGGTAGGTGTTTTTGGTGGGATTTTTATTGCCCGTAAACAGATTGAAAAAGAAATTGGTGAACACCCACGTTTAACACCAGAGGCTATTCGTGAAATGATGAGCCAGATGGGGCAAAAACCAAGTGAAGCAAAAATCCAACAAACTTACCGTAATATTGTGAAACAATCAAAAGCAGCCGTTGCTAAGGGTAAAAAATAAGAAATAGTTGCTATAAAGGAACCTTGTTAGTATCGTTAAGAGTGAACAGTCTTTGATTTTCAATGTTCGTTAGAACATGTCTTGTCAGTTAGGGTTGTCAACTGTTCAGGGTTTAAAAAGGAACTCAGTTGGCTATTACCAACTGAGTTTTTCATGTTGTCAATAAGAAAGTAGTAGTGATGGATACAAGACCAATTGGTTTTTTAGATTCTGGTGTGGGAGGTTTGACCGTAGTTCGTGAGTTGATGCGGCAACTTCCTCATGAAAAAGTGGTATATATTGGTGATTCAGCTAGGGCCCCTTATGGTCCAAGACCTGCTGAGCAAATTAGAGAATACACATGGGATCTTGTCCGTTTTTTGCTGACCAAAAATGTGAAAATGATTGTTTTTGCTTGTAATACAGCAACAGCAGTAGCTTGGGAAGAGGTCAAAGAAGCTTTGGACATTCCTGTTTTAGGTGTGATTTTACCTGGATCGAGTGCAGCAATCAAATCGACAACCAAAGGTCAGGTTGGTGTGATTGGAACACCGATGACAATAGCTTCGGACATTTACCGTCAAAAAATTCAATTACTAGCACCAACAGTAGAGGTGACTAGCCTAGCTTGTCCTAAATTTGTCCCCATTGTCGAGTCTAATGAAATACGTTCTAGCGTCGCTAAAAAAGTCGTCTATGAAAGTTTGACGCCCTTGGTGGGTAAAATTGACACGCTCGTTCTAGGCTGTACGCATTATCCTCTGCTTCGTCCGATTATTCAAAACGTTATGGGGCCGTCGGTCAAGTTGATCGATAGCGGGGCAGAATGTGTTCGGGATATTTCTGTTCTTTTAAACTACTTTGAAATTAATGGTAGTCGCTGTCAAGAAAAGGTGAAACACCATTTTTACACAACGGCAAGTCCTGAAATCTTTCAAGAGATTGCCTCAGTATGGTTAAACCAAAAAATAGATGTGGAGCATGTGACCTTATGAGTGAGAAAATTTATGAATACAAAGATGAGACCAATTGGTTTATCGGGAAGATGACCGGTCATAATATGATTACGGGGTGGGGAATAGACCGTGAAATCATTAAAAGAATAGATGATCTTTTAGATGGTATTGCCGCAACGTTAGACTGGGAAAATCCTAAAGGTTATGATGTTTCAGTGGTGCGGTACCAGTCTCCTTTGTCTCTCATCACCTTTATTATCGATATGATTAACCAAGAAACCCAGCGTGAGATTAAGGTGATTCCCCATGCAGGCACGATTCTGTTAACGGAAAATGGGCAACTACTTGCTGTTTATCTCCCAGAAGGTGGTGTGTCAACAGATGCGTTTTTTGCTTCCAGTACGGATGGTTTTGGGGACACTCTTTTAATTGCCACCAGAAATGAGGGGAAAACCAAAGAATTTCGTCGTTTGTTTGGAGACCTCGGGTATCGTGTAGAAAATCTCAACGATTATCCTGAATTGCCAGATGTAGCAGAAACGGGTGTCACTTTTGAAGAAAATGCCCGCTTGAAGGCGGAAACCATTTCACGCTTAACAGGGAAGATGGTTTTGGCAGATGATTCGGGATTAAAAGTAGATGCTTTGGGTGGCTTACCTGGGGTTTGGTCTGCGCGTTTCTCAGGACCAGATGCCACTGATGATAGCAACAATGCTAAATTATTACACGAGTTAGCAATGGTTTTTGATAAAAAGGACCGTTCAGCACAATTCCATACAACGTTGGTAGTAGCTGCTCCCGATAAAGATAGCTTGGTTGTTGAAGCTGAATGGCCAGGCTACATTGCTACACAACCGAAGGGAGACAACGGCTTTGGCTATGATCCTCTCTTTATTGTAGGAGAGACAGGACGTCATGCAGCAGAATTAGAGGCTGATGAAAAGAATCACCTGTCTCATCGAGGTCAAGCTGTTCGAAAATTAATGGAGGTCTTTCCAATATGGCAAGCAAAACAATTATAGTAATGAGTGATTCTCATGGCGATCGAGACATCGTTCAAGCCATTAAAGATAAGTATCTTGGTCAAGTTGATGCTATTTTCCATAATGGGGATTCTGAATTGAAAAGTTCGGACCCTATTTGGGATGGGATTTATGTGGTTGGAGGAAACTGTGATTACGACGCTGGTTACCCAGATGATCTCGTCACACAACTAGATAATCTTACCATTGCTCAGACACACGGACATTTGTACCACATTAATTTTACGTGGGATAAATTGGACTATTTTGCTCAAGAAGCAGAGGCAGATTTCTGCCTATATGGTCACCTACACCGTCCAGCAGCCTGGCAAGTTGAGAAAACGATTTTTGTTAACCCTGGATCTGTTTCACAACCTCGTGGTGAGGTCAATGAAAAACTATATGCCCGTATTGACGTAACAGATACTACTATTAGGGTCAACTATTTTACCCGACAACATGAGATTTACCCATTACTGTCTAAGGAATTTAAACGATGATTGCAAAAGAATTTGAAACGTTTTTAATGAGTCATTTGGATAGCTACCTCATTCCAGCGGAAGATTTAGCCATTTTTATTAACACGCATAATGCAGACCATGTGATGCTACTCTTAGTTAGCAACGGGTTTTCAAGAGTTCCGGTGATTACGCGGGAGAAAAAATATGTGGGAACGATCAGCATCTCTGATATCATGACTTATCAAGCTCAAGGACAGTTGACTGACTGGGAGATGCGTCAAACGGATATCGGAGAGATGGTTAATACAAAAATCGAAACCATTAGTATTACTTCTAGTTTAACGGAAATCATGCATAAGTTAGTTGATTATCCTTTCTTGCCAGTTGTAGATCAAGAAGAGCGCTTTGTCGGTATTATCACTCGAAAATCGATTTTAAAAGCAGTCAACAGCCTTCTGCATGATTTTACAGACGATTATACCATTACTAAAAAATGATAACCTATATTGAAGCTTTTATTGCGAGTAAAACCTTATCTTTAAATAGTCAAAAGGCTTACCAATACGATTTGCAGCAGTTTTCTCAAGTTGTTGGGGAACGTATTAGTCAGGACAAATTGTCCCTTTATCAAAACAGTTTATCGGCAATTAGCCCATCCGCTAAAAAACGAAAGATATCTACGGTTAATCAGTTTTTGTATTACTTGTATCAGGAAAATCATTTGAGCCATTATTTTAGAATAACGGACCGAACAAAGATTCCGACAGCTAACAAACAAGACCTTGCTCTAATTGATCGGGACTGTTTTTACCAAGATACTCCATTGGCAGCGGGCCAGTTAATCGCTTTGTTGATGCTAGAACTAGGATTGACGCCGAGTGATTTAGCCTGTATTGAGGTGGCGAATCTCGATTTAACCTTCCAAGTGTTGAGGTTACAGACAGCAAAAGGTGTTCGTGTATTGCCGTTATCTCACCAGCTTATCCCGTTCTTAGAAAGACAACGAAATGGTAAAAAGAGATACCTCTTTGAACACCAAGGTCAAGCTTTTTCAAGGCAGTGGTTTTTTAACCAACTAAAAGGATTTCTCGAAAGCATAGGGTATAAGGAATTAACCGCACAAAAATTACGGGAGCAGTTTATTTTGAAGGAAAAGTCGAGAGGAAAATCAATCATGGAGCTTAGTCAGTTTCTAGGATTGAAAAGCCCAGCGACTTTAGAAAAATATTACAAATCATAATGGATATAAAAGTTAAAGATTTTGAAGGACCTCTAGATTTACTGCTGCATTTGGTGTCCAAGTACAAGGTTGATATTTACGAGGTACCGATTGTAGAAGTCATTGAACAGTACCTTGCCTACATTGAAACCTTGCAGGCTATGAAATTAGAGGTTGCTGGCGAATACATGCTGATGGCAAGCCAATTAATGCTCATTAAAAGCAGACGTCTTCTTCCCAAAATTGTCGAAGAACCTCAAGACGATGACAATCTAGAGCAAGACTTGCTGGATAAAATTGAAGAATATAGTCGTTTTAAAGCTCTTAGCCAGGAATTAGCTGAGCTGCACAATCGTCGGGCCAAATATTATTCAAAGCCCAAGCAAGAATTGATTTTTGAAGATGCTGTTTTGCAAGAAGACAAAACCGTGATGGATTTATTTCTTGCTTTTTCCAAAATCATGACGGCTAAACGAGAAGCCTTTAAAAATAACCATACGGTGATTGAACGTGATGATTATCGAATTGAGGACATGATGGTGTCGATTGAAAAACGGCTGGAGAAGGATAAGGTGGTTAGCCTATCTGCTATCTTTGACGATTGCCAGTCCCTAAACGAAGTGATTACCTTATTTCTAGCCAGCTTGGAATTAATCAAGATGCACTTAGTTATTGTAGAACAAGCCACAAATTTTGGTCAGATTATTTTGAGAAAGGAGATGCCATGAAGAGCTATTTGTCACAGATAGAAGCATTGCTATTTGTTGCAGGTGAAGAAGGATTGAGCCTAAGGCAGTTGGCAACCATGCTCTCCTTGACTCCAACAGCTTTACAACAACAATTGGAAAAGCTCTCTCAAAAATATGAATCTGATTCAGACTCTAGCCTTTGCTTAATGGAATCATCAAATACTTATAAACTGGTGACCAAGGAAATTTTTGCTGATCTTTTACGAGATTATGCTAAGGCTCCTATCAATCAAAGTTTATCTCGTGCCAGTTTAGAAGTATTATCTATCATTGCTTACAAGCAACCTATTACTCGGATAGAGATTGATGATATTCGAGGGGTCAATTCAAGTGGTGCCTTAACCAAGTTATTAGCTTTTGAACTCATAAAAGAAGCTGGAAAGAAAGAAGTGATTGGCCGTCCTCGCTTGTATGCCACGACAGATTATTTTCTTGATTATATGGGAATTAATCATCTGGACCAGTTAGTGGATGTGTCAGCTATCGAATTAGCCGATGAAGAAAGTGCTCTTTTCAAACAGGAGACTGAGAATGACTGACTAGGTCTCACTCGAGTTCCTTGGCATTTAAAAAGAGGGACATGACTTTGGCTTACCCAAGCTTACTGGTAATATCGTGACGACCAGTTGCCCAAAAGAAAGAAGAAAAAGAATGAGAATTAATAAATACATTGCCCATGCGGGTGTTGCCAGTCGTCGTAAGGCTGAAGAATTGATTAAGCAAGGCCTAGTCACCTTAAATGGTCAGGTCATTACGGATTTAGCAACCACTGTTAAATCGGGAGACGTGGTTGAAATAGAAGGAAGTCCTATTTACAACGAGGAAAAGGTTTACTATTTGCTTAATAAGCCACGCGGTGTTATTTCCAGTGTGTCAGATGATAAAGGCCGTAAAACGGTACTGGATTTACTGCCTCAGGTTAAAGAACGGATTTACCCTGTTGGGCGTTTAGACTGGGATACATCAGGTGTTCTTATTCTAACCAATGATGGTGATTTTACTGATACCATGATTCACCCAAGAAATGAGATTGATAAGGTTTATTTAGCGCGTGTCAAAGGTATTGCAACGAAAGAGAATCTTCGTCCGCTAACGCGAGGAGTGGTGATTGATGGGAAGAAAACGAAGCCGGCTCGTTATAATATTATCCGTGTAGAAGCAGATAAGAATCGTTCCATTGTCGAACTGACAATTCATGAGGGACGAAATCATCAGGTTAAAAAAATGTTTGAATCTGTGGGGCTATTGGTAGATAAATTGTCCCGTACACGTTTTGGAACTCTTGAGTTGACTGGTTTAAGACCAGGTGAATCAAGACGATTAAATAAGAAAGAAATTAGCCAACTGCATAATTTGGCCAATACCAAAAAATGATCACAACATTATTAGTAGCACCTGTTAAAGCTTATCAACGTTACATTTCCCCTTTATTTCCGCCAACATGTCGTTACCGACCAACATGTTCAGCTTATATGATCACTGCTATTGAAAAGCATGGAGCTAAAGGGGTATTAATGGGATTAGCAAGAATATTGAGGTGCCATCCCTTTGTTTCTGGTGGTGACGACCCTGTTCCTGATTATTTCAGTTTAAAAAGAAATAATAAGGCTCTGAAAAAATGAAAAAAAGACGGGACTTTGGCAAAAATAGATTGACATTCATTGTTAAAGTGTTATAATAACAAATAAGTATTCGTTGGTTTAAATCAAACCTGTTATGATTTAAGTTAGCGAGTCACCATCAACCACATTGTTTGCTGAGCATGACTCCGGGCAGTGTGGTTTTTTTAATGAAAAGAATAAGTGAGATTGTCATGAGAAAAGAAATCCTTAACCCAACCTATAAAGAAGAAAATAGTCGTAACCATGTTGTCTTGTTTCAACCACAAATTCCCCAAAATACAGGAAATATTGCGAGAACTTGTGCAGCGACCAACGTTCCTCTTCACATTATTAAGCCTATGGGCTTCCCTATTGACGATCGTAAAATGAAACGGGCTGGTCTGGATTACTGGGATAAGCTAGATGTGCGTTTTTATGATAGCTTAGAAGATTTTGTTGCTCAATGTCAGGGGAAACTACATCTGATTAGCAAGTTTGCAGACAAGGTTTATTCTGAGGAAACCTATGCTGATGATCAGCCTCATTATTTCTTGTTTGGCCGTGAAGACACGGGTTTGCCGGAAGCATTTATGCGAGAACATGCAGAGAAGGCATTGCGTATTCCTATGAATGATGACCACGTTCGTAGTTTGAATGTCTCAAATACGGTCTGCATGATTGTTTATGAAGCATTGAGACAACAGGAATTCAAAGGCCTTGAATTGAGCCATACTTATCAGCATGATAAGTTAAAATAGAGCAGATTGCGGTGTGAAAAATAGGTTAATCCTAGAGAAAACTGTGTTTGGGAGAAAGGCTTTGCCAGCTAGTAGAAATAGTGTCGCATCGTCTCATGTAGAAGGCGTTGTCATGTCTGTTAGTCTGTAAATTGGTTATGGCGTGACTTCTTGACGAGTGTTGGTACCATAGCTCACCTCGTCATATCTTTATTGTTACCACCTCATAAAGATGACGGAATAGTTAGCATGGTAAGACGGTCACATATCCTAAAATAATGAAACACAAAGAGAGTAGGTTAAGAAACTGCTCTTTTTTTGTTTAAAAAATAGTCAAACCTATTGCTATCTAGTGATAAATTTGCTATGCTATAAGTGTCTTCAGGGCAGGGTGTGATTCCCGACCGGCGGTAACTAGGTAACTAGAAGTCCGCGAGCGCAAGCTGATGTGGTGCGATTCCACAACCGACAGTATAGTCTGGATGAGAGAAGACCGGGTTTTTTGCGTAGGCTTTTTTGGGCTACACAATTACGAAGGAACTTCTTTCAATTTGAAAAAATTGGAGGAATTTTTTAATGTCAAAGACACATAAAATGGTTATGGTTGCCATCCTTTCAGCCATCTCGTTTGTTCTGATGCTATTTAGCTTTGCCATCATTCCTGGCGCTGAGTTCCTAAAGATTGAGTTTAGTGTCATACCAGTGTTACTTGGCTTGGTTTTAATGGATTTAAAGAGTGCTTACTTGATTTTGTTATTGAGGTCCTTGTTGAAACTCTTTTTGAACAATCGTGGGGTTAATGATTTTATTGGTCTCCCAATGAATATTATCGCTATCGCTTTATTTGTGACGGCTTTTGCCTTAGTTTGGAACCGTCAAAAAACGCTTAGTCAATATGTATTTGCTAGCTTACTAGGCACAGGTTTATTAACGTTTGGCATGGTTGTTCTCAATTATATTTTTGCGATTCCCCTCTATGCTAAATTTGCTAATTTTGATATTGGTGCCTATATTGGGATTGCTAAGTATATGGTGGCTATGGTGATTCCATTTAACCTTGTTGAGGGGTTGATATTTGCAATTGCTTTCTATTTCGTGTATATTGCAAGTAAGTCTATTTTAGAAAGATATCAACACTAATATTATGAAAAACAAACAAAACCACTTTTTAATAGCTTCTTTTGCCCTACTGATTTTTGTCATGATTGGCTATACGGTTAAATTTTTCCCTGAGAGTTTGACGTCGCTTGATAGCAGTATTCAAACTGCTATAAGGGGGACGCTTCCTCAGAGCGTGACCCGTTTTTTTAGGATTATCACAGTATTTGGAAATGTAACGACACAACTTCTTGTAGTGACTGTATCAGTTATTGCTTTCCTCTTCATAAAGTGGAAAATGGAAGCCCTTTTGGTTTTGTCAAACGGTTTTGTGGCTGCTTTATTGATTTCAAGTTTTAAATTATTGTATCAACGACCAAGGCCAAGCATTGAACACCTGGTTTATGCTGGTGGTTTCTCTTTCCCAAGTGGTCATGCTATGGGGAGCATGTTGATTTTCGGAAGTCTGTTAATTGTTTGCCATCAGCGCATCAAATCAAGACCCCTACAAGTAGCAGTAGATGCTTTGTTTGTGACCCTGATCTTATTGATAGGCCTGTCTCGTGTTTATTTGGGTGTCCATTATCCAAGCGATGTCTTGGCAGGATTTATTTTAGGGTTTGGGATTCTTCATTTCCTCTATCCTTGTTATGATCAAAAACGCTTTGAATGGCGGTTCCTCTTGAAACAGGACTAGGGAACTTAGAAAACAGAAAAGATATTCGTCTGGAGATATCATTATTAAGAATGTGTCTGGTAGTCAAAAGGGTAAGCTTTTGAATGCTAGTCATATTCTTTTTTTGATACCGTCTTAGCAGTTTTTTCTGCAAGATGGTGATCTTGCTGCTTGTCTTTTATGCTACAATAGGAGTTATGAAGAAACGATACCAGACTTTGAACGATTACTATCGTACCCTTTTCGGGGCAAAAATTTTTAAAGTACCTATTGATGCGGGATTTGATTGCCCTAACCGTGATGGAACGGTGGCTCATGGTGGTTGTACTTTTTGCACAGTTTCAGGTTCTGGAGATGCTATTGTAGCACCAGATGCCCCGATTCGGGAACAATTTTACAAAGAAATTGACTTTATGCACCGTAAATGGCCAGAAGTTAAGCAGTACTTGGTTTACTTCCAAAATTTTACGAATACCCATGATAAAGTTGAGGTGATTCGAGAACGTTACGAGCAAGCCATCAATGAACCGGGAGTCGTTGGTATTAACATTGGGACAAGGCCTGACTGTCTACCCGAGGAGACCATTGCTTACTTGGCAGAATTGGCAGAGCGCATGCACGTGACGGTGGAATTGGGCTTACAAACGACCTATGAAAAGACATCTGAAATGATTAACAGAGCTCATTCCTACGACCTCTACAAAGAGACGGTGAAGCGGTTAAGGCAATACCCTAAGATTGAAATTGTGTCGCATTTGATTAATGGATTGCCAGGTGAGACACATGAGATGATGCTAGAAAACGTCAGACGCTGTGTGACAGATAATGATATTCAGGGAATCAAACTTCATTTGTTACACTTGATGACCAATACTAGAATGCAAAGGGATTACCATGAAGGACGCTTGCAGTTGTTGAGTCAAGAGGACTATGTTTCAATTATTTGTGACCAATTAGAAATTATTCCTAAGCATATTGTGATTCATCGTATCACAGGGGATGCCCCACGTGACATGTTGATTGGCCCTATGTGGAGCCTAAATAAGTGGGAAGTGCTGAATGCCATTGACAAAGAAATGGAGAGACGTGACAGTTGGCAGGGCTGTAAGGTAAGGCTGACCGACAGCTATATGCCCAAGGATGACAGATTTGGATAGGAGAAGAAAATGATAAAACGCCCTATTCACCTCTCGCATGACTTTTTAGCAGAGGTTATGGATAAGTCTAGTGTGGTTGTGGATGCCACGATGGGCAATGGGAATGATACTGCCTTTTTGGCACAATCAGCGAAAAAAGTTTATGCTTTTGATGTGCAAGAACAAGCTATTAGAAAAACAAGTGAGCGGTTAGCGCACCTAGGATTATCAAATGCTGAGCTGATTTTAGCGGGTCATGAAGCGGTTGATCAGTATGTGACAGAGCCGGTGCGCGCAGCTATTTTCAACCTTGGTTATTTACCCAGTGCGGATAAGTCTGTGATTACCTTGCCAGCTACCACACTATTAGCTTTATCAAAAATTCTAAAGCTTTTGGAAGTTGGTGGTCGGGTTGCTATCATGGTTTATTATGGGCATGAGGGTGGCGATATGGAAAAAGATGCCTTGCTTGATTTTGTGCGGCAGTTGGATCAGCGTTTGGTTTCTGCCATGCTCTACAAGCCTCTCAATCAAGTCAATACACCACCTTTTTTAGTGATGTTAGAGAAATTAGCAGATTTCTAGCTTTGAAACAGCTTGGAAACCAGGGGATTATTTATGTGGAAAAAGAAGAAATCCCTAGGCTTTGCCCATAAATGTGATATAATGAAGTCACTATATTATTTTCTAGGAGTTACATTAACATGGAAGACCCTGTGAGTCAGCCTTTAGTCATTCAATTTTTAGTATTATTTATTTTAACCTTGTTGAATGCCTTCTTCTCAGCTAGCGAGATGGCATTAGTCTCTTTGAACCGCTCTCGTGTAGAGCAAAAAGCTGCTGATGGTGATAAAAAATACGCTCGTTTATTACGAGTGTTAGAAGAACCTAACCACTTTTTGTCAACCATCCAGGTTGGCATTACCTT
This sequence comes from Streptococcus sp. F2, assembly GCF_056500955.1. NCBI lineage: Bacteria > Bacillati > Bacillota > Bacilli > Lactobacillales > Streptococcaceae > Streptococcus > Streptococcus sp. F2. The sequence continues at coordinate 130,937 of NZ_JBWKAI010000001.1, read as the reverse complement.
TATTAGTCTCTTATCAGGGGCTAGTTTATCAGCTTCCCTTGGAAAGGTGGTTTCAGGTTGGTTAGGAGGTTCAGCGACTGCTCAAACAGCAGGTGGAATCATCTCTTTGATTTTCTTAACTTACGTTTCGATTGTTTTGGGAGAATTGTATCCAAAACGGATTGCCATGAACCTTAAAGACAAGCTGGCGATTGTCTCAGCTCCTATCATCATTGGACTAGGTAAGGTGGTAAGCCCCTTTGTTTGGCTCTTGTCAGCATCAACGAACTTGTTGAGCCGTATTACCCCAATGACCTTCGATGACGCGGATGAGCAGATGACGCGTGACGAAATTGAATACATGTTATCAAACAGTGAGGCGACTCTAGATGCTGAGGAAATCGAAATGTTACAGGGGATTTTCTCGCTAGATGAAATGATGGCGCGTGAAGTCATGGTTCCAAGAACAGATGCCTTCATGATTGACATTAATGATGACCCGCTTGAGAATATTCAAGAAATTTTAAAACAAAGTTTTTCGCGTATTCCTGTCTATGATGTGGACAAGGACAAGATTATTGGCTTGATTCACACCAAGCGCTTGTTAGAATCAGGTTTCCGTCAGGGCTTTGAAAACATTAATATGCGAAAGATTTTACAGGAACCTCTGTTTGTTCCTGAGACGATTTTTGTGGATGACCTTTTACGTCAGCTGCGCAACACCCAAAATCAAATGGCCATCTTGCTGGACGAATATGGGGGTGTGGCTGGTTTAGTGACCTTAGAAGACCTGCTTGAAGAAATAGTTGGTGAAATTGATGATGAAACCGACAAGGCTGAGCAATTTGTGCATGAAATTGGGGAAAATACCTATATTGTCGTTGGTACCATGACGCTAAATGAATTCAATGAGTATTTTGATACGGAATTGGAGTCAGATGATGTGGATACCATCGCTGGTTTTTATTTAACTGGTACCGGAACCATTCCAAGCCAGGAACAAAAAGAAGCCTACGAAATAGATAGCCAAGACAAACACTTGGTCCTTATCAATGACAAGGTCAAAGATGGGCGTATCACGAAATTAAAATTAATCCTGTCTAATATAGAACAGATTATTGAGGAAGACTAGGCTTCATGCCTAGTCTTTTTTATGAAAAGTGTTATAATGAAAATGTAAAAACGTTTACAAGAAATGAAGGAGATGCAATGACTGAGATAGATTATGGACAAGTAACAGGAATGGTGCATTCGACAGAAAGCTTTGGTTCTGTGGATGGCCCAGGAATCCGTTTTATCATTTTCTTGCAAGGCTGTAAAATGCGTTGCCAGTATTGCCATAATCCGGACACTTGGGAGATGGAAACCAATAACTCAAAACTTAGAACGGTTAATGACGTTTTAAAAGAAGCCCTTCAGTATAAACATTTTTGGGGAAAAAAAGGTGGTATTACAGTTTCAGGTGGTGAAGCTATGCTCCAAATTGACTTTATCACTGCCTTGTTCACTGAGGCAAAAAAATTAGGCATCCATACGACACTGGATACCTGTGGTTTTGCTTATAGACCTACACCTGAATACCATGAGGTTCTGGACAAATTACTGGCAGTGACAGATTTAATCCTATTAGACCTGAAAGAAATTGATGAAGAACAACATAAGATTGTGACGCGTCAGCCTAATCAAAATATTTTAGAATTTGCTAGGTATTTATCCGACAAGCAGATTCCTGTCTGGATTCGACATGTTTTAGTGCCGGGATTGACCGATATTGACGATCATTTGGTACGATTGGGTGAGTTTGTAAAGACCTTGAAAAATGTCGATAAATTTGAAGTTTTGCCTTACCATACTATGGGAGAATTCAAATGGCGTGAACTAGGTATTCCTTACCAGCTGGAAGGGGTTAAACCACCGACCAAGGAAAGGGTTCAAAATGCCAAAAACTTGATGCAAACCGAGTCTTATACAGAATACATGAATCGGATTCATCAGTCATAAGCTTTTCTTGAAGTTGGGAAATATCCCAGCTTTTTGTGTTTACAAGGTGAGTGCTCGGCAATCCCCCTTTGATTTTAGGGGGCAATTTTGCTAAAATAAGATGAATAAAGAGAATGAGGTAGAATTATTATGTCAAAAATTTTAGTTTTTGGTCACCAAAATCCTGATACGGATGCCATCGCATCGTCATATGGCTTTGATTACTTGTCACAAAAAGCCTTTGGCTTGGATACTGAAGTGGTAGCTTTAGGAACTCCTAACGAAGAAACAGCTTTTGCCCTTGATTATTTTGGTGTTGAAGCACCGCGTGTGGTTGAATCTGCTAAAGCAGAAGGGGCTGAACAAGTGATTTTGACAGACCACAATGAGTTTCAACAATCTATTGCAGATATCCGTGAGGTTGAGGTCTATGGTGTGGTAGACCATCACCGTGTGGCAAACTTTGAGACTGCTAATCCATTGTATATGCGAGTGGAACCTGTCGGTTCTGCCTCATCTATCGTTTACCGTATGTTCAAAGAAAATGGTATTGATGTCCCTAAAGCGATTGCTGGAATGCTCTTGTCTGGTTTGATTTCAGATACCTTGTTATTGAAATCTCCAACAACTCATGTGTCTGACCATCGTGTCGCTGAAGAATTGGCAGAGCTAGCAGAGGTCAACTTGGAAGCTTACGGCATGTCTCTTCTAAAAGCTGGTACAAATCTTGCAAGCAAATCAGAAGCAGAATTGATTGATATTGATGCTAAAACCTTTGAATTAAACGGGAATGCTGTACGCGTGGCACAAGTGAACACTGTTGACATTTCAGAAGTTTTAGAACGTCAAGAAGCTATTGAAGCAGCGATTAAAGATGCTATGGCTGCAGAAGGTTATTCAGATTTTGTCTTAATGGTAACTGATATTGTTAACTCAAACTCTGAAATCTTAGCTATTGGTGCTAACATGGATAAGGTGGAAGCAGCCTTTAACTTCACTCTTGAAAACAATCATGCCTTCTTGGCAGGTGCCGTTTCTCGTAAGAAACAAGTGGTTCCACAATTGACAGAAAGTTTTGGAGCTTAATGAAAAGACTCTTTAAAAGGGCTTGGTTTTTTGACCAAGCCCTTTTTTCACTCTTCTATGCTATAATAGAAGGTATGATAACAGTATTTCATTCAGATAAGCTCACCAGACAATCTTTTTTTCAAGACCTTATCAATTATCTCGACCAGCATGATCACGTTATTTTACGAGATATCAAAAAAGCCTTTCCTAATATCACAGGTATCGACAAGGCTATTGAAAGTTACGTTCAAGCTGGCTATATTCGCCGTGAAAATAAGCGTTACGGCATCAATCTTCCCATAGTGACTTCTGATCAGCAACTAGCCTTAGACACCATGCTTTTTGTGGACACCTGTTCAGTTAAGTATGAGGATTTTTTAGCGGTTACCTTTGAGACTCAGTTAGCTAACCAGACCAATCAAGTGATCATCAAGGAAAAGACCAACATCACGAGAAGTCAGTTGACTCTAGCTAATTATTTTTATCGTCTCACAAGAGGTGAAAAACCATCGGCTGAGCAGATGGATCTGTACAAACTCTTGGGAGATGTGAATCAGGAATACGCCCTTAAATACATGACCACCTTCTTACTTAAATTCACGCGTAAAGACCTTGTGATGCAAAAACGGCCGGATATTTTTGTGGAAGCCTTAGTCAAGCTTGGGTATTTGGTACAGGTGGAGCCTACAAAATACCAGCTGCTAATGACCTTGGATAAAGAAAGTTTAACCTTTACAGCACCATAGAAAAACGCTAAGAATATACTTTGTTCTTAGCGTTTTGATTATCTTTATTTTGTTTTTGCCATTAAGTAAAGGAAGTATGGTGCTCCAATTAGCGATACTAAGATGCCTGTTTGGATATTACTGCCAACGAGATAGACTCGTCCTATTGTATCTGCAATCAGAAGGATTAGCATACCGATGAATAAGCTAGTAGGTATGGTTAAGCGGTGGTCGTTTCCAACAAGACGTTTGCTGGTATGGCCTGCCATTAGGCCGATAAAACTAATATTACCAACCAAAAGCACGCTCAAGGCGGCAAGAGCAGTAGCTAATGCCAATGTTACTAATCGTTGAGCATTTAAGGCTAGACCAAGTCCAATAGCGGTATCGTCGGATAAGGTCATGATGTTAAGGTAGTGTGCTTGATAAAAACCCACTAGCCAAAGCAAAATGAGCAGTGGAGCAATGAGTGTCAGGGTTGGCCAATCGTCGCCCGTAAGTTGACCACTCAACCAGTTAATCACCAAATCAACTTTGTAGCGGTTGACATTGCCAACAAGGGCGACCATTAAACTGGACAACATAGTGGTGACCCCGACACCCGTAATCATCAAGCGGGTAGGGTTGATTTTTCCTTGCTTGGTTAGTGAGAGCTGGTAGACACTCAAAATCGTTAGGCTAGCGCCAAGCATGGCAAATAAAGGGAGGAACTGGCTAAGGATAGTCTGATTAAGAGAAGAAAAAGAAACAAAGATAGCAAGTGTTACCCCTGCTCCCGTATTAATCCCTAAAATACCAGAATCAGCTAGAGGATTTCGTGTCAAGCTTTGTAGCAAAAGTCCTGATAGAGCAAGTGAGCCCCCTCCAACACAAGCTGCTAAAATTCTTGGTAGACGAATCTTAGTGATGATTAAGGTCATGGCACTGTTGGATTCTCCTAGTAAAACCTTGATTACACTAAGGAGAGACATGTTGGACTCTCCTATAGACAAGGACATCAAGATAAGTCCTAAAAGAAGAAGGAACAATCCCAAGTAAAAAGGGGCTACTTGTTTAAACGATTTCAATGAGTACCTCCTTTTCTAAGCAACCATAAGAAACACGGAAAACCAACCAGACTAACGAGGGCAGATAGGGGTGTTTCATAAGGAGGGTTGAGATTGCGGCATGCAAAATCAACCCATAGCATGAAACTAGCTCCTAATAAGGCAGATAGTGGGATAATCTGGCGATAATTTTTGGCAGCAAAGACCTTGATGAGATGAGGAACCATCAGACCAACAAAGGAAATACTTCCAGCGATAGCCACAGCTGCCGAGGATAATAGAAGAACCAAGAGCATAAAGATAGCACTCATCAACGTGGTCCTTTGGCCGAGAGCCTTTGCTTGATAGTCGCTCAAACTAAGAATAGTGAGGTGATAAGATAAGAGCTGTGCAAGGACAAGGCTGGCCACGACAAGAGGTGCTATGTAGGCCACCATCTGCCAGTTAACGCCGACTAATCCTCCTGCTTGCCAACCGATAATGGCATTAGCCAGATGATAGTAATTGGTGACACCTTGACCTAGTGCTGATAGCAGTATGGAAACCATAGCTCCTGCCAGAACAAGGCGAAGCTGATGATAGCCTTTTCTAGCTTGGTAAGAAAGTCCAAATACTAAAGCAGCTGCAAGGCAAGAACCCAACAACGACAGCAGAATAATGAGAGAGTAGTGCAGATGAGGCACAAAAGCGTACGCCAAAACCAAGGCTAATCCAGCGCCAGAATTAATACCCAAGAGGCCAGGCTCAGCAATAGGGTTGTGCGTAATGCCCTGCATAATTGCACCAGAAACAGCGAGGGCAGCCCCAACTAAAGCAGCAGCCATTAGTCGAGGGATACGAATATCAAGAAGGACATTGGCCTTATGGCCTCCTTGCTTTCCGAGAAAAATACGGCTGATATCCTGATGAGATAGATGAATGGCTCCGAAGCGAAGATTGCAATAGATGGCAAGGACTAAGCTTAGGCTGATAAGAGCAAAAAGAAGCCAAAAAGTCTGTGACTTAGTGACTCTTTTAGTTTTTTGAGTAGGTAAATAGATGTAATCAGGTGACTTATGCATTACTTTCACTTGAGAGAATTGCCTTTCGCAAGGTCTTCAATTGGTATTCCAAAGACAGTGGGTCTGTAAAATAAAAGACATTAGCATTGACTTTAATGACATGATTTTTCTGAATGGCTGGAAGAGATTTCCAAAGATCGCTTTCATATAAGGCAGAGCCAGTCTTGTCGTCTTCAGCAGCAACCACTATATAATCTCCAATGTAGTCGGGAAGGACTTCTTGGGATAGAGACAGGTAGCCTTGTTTAAAGACATCCTGTTTGACTTTTTCAGGAGCATCATAGTGGAAAGCTTGGTGGATAATCTCCCCACCGCGTCCCCAGTCTTTACCGAAGAGGTAAATCTCTTTTTCGTAAAGTCCCATAATGGTAAATGTCGCTTTGTCACCTGTAACAGCCTTGACTTCTTTTTCATAAGCTGCTGTTTTTGTTTCCCAGTCTTTTAGCCATTTGGCTGTTTCTTTTTCTTTGTTAAAGACACGTCCAAAGTCCGAGAAGACTTGGAGATAATCCCGTTTACGGTATTCAATCGAAATAACAGGAGCGATTTCTGCCAATTGTTTGATATTTTCTTCTGTAGAGCCCACCACAATAACATCAGGTTCTAATGCAGTGATAGCTTCTAAATCAGTCGCAGCCACTTGTTTAGCATTTTTAATCGTCTTAGCAAGGACAGGGTTTTTCTTGTCGTAAGAAGTGACACCAACTAAGTTTAAATCTAATTTTTTGAGGTAACCAGTGTAAGTGGAAGCCAGACTGACCACTCGCTTTGGTTGACTAGGAATATCTCCATAGTAGGTCATACCAGCAATGTTTGGCATACTTGATAGGCTATTTGAACTGGAATTTGGCTTACTGCTTGTTTGATTACCACAGGCAACTAAGGTAATGGTTGTCAAACAAAGTGTTAATAGTAGGGCTAATTTTTTCATGTATTCTATTCTCCTAGAATAAATTTATTGGAGCTGATAGGTCAGCAATATTGGGCAGTTGTGGATAGGATCATCAATAAGTTGTGCCTTGATGTGGAAAAGATCTTGGATAACGGCTGGCGTCATCACTTCTCTGACAGAGCCAACGTATTTGATTTGTCCTTCTTTCATGGCAATCAGATGATCAGAGTAACGTGCTGAAAGATTAAGGTCGTGAAGGACCATCACCATCGTCTTACCTGATGTTTGATTCAAGCTTTTGAGTAAGTCTAAGATTTCTAGTTGATGGTTCATGTCTAGATAAGTTGTTGGCTCATCTAAAAAAATGGTATCAGTATCTTGGGCCAGTGCCATAGCAATCCAGACTCGTTGTCGTTGTCCACCAGATAGGGTATCGACAGGTTGGTTAGCATAGGCTGTTATCTTAGTAGCCTCCATGGCCCAATGAATGGTATCTTTATCAGTTTGGCTGAGTTTTCCGAGGCAGGATTGGTGAGGAAATCGACCGTAGGAGACCAATTCGTAAACCGTTGTGCCATCAGTTGTCTCTTGGACTTGAGGAAGTAGAGCAATCTTTTTAGCCACTTCTTTGGTCGCAAGCTTCGCAATACTTTGTCCATCTAAATAAACGGCCCCTTTGTTGAGTGGCAATAGTCTGGTTAATCCTTTTAGCAAAGTTGATTTACCAGAACCATTGGCGCCAATAATAGTTGTTATTTCTCCTTGAGGAATGCAAAGGGACAAATCGTCTATAATAGTCATCTTATCATAAGCAATGGCAATTGCTTCAGCACTGATTTGTGTCATAGGTTACCTCCTTTCTAAACATCATAAAAATGATCGATTAAGATGTCAAGAGAACTCATCTTACCGACTCTTTTGGAATCATCTGAGAAAAATAATGTTTTCTCAAAATCTCCATCATTATAGCATAGAAAAAAGGCCTAAAAAAGCCTTTTCCTTATGTGAGATTTGATTTTACTAAAAAAGTTTTCCTCATTAGAATGGTTAAAAAGAGTAGCAATAATCATTCTTATTAAGTGCATTTGGGCTTATTAAAGATAACGTTGGGCAACAGCCAAATCACCTGCATAGGGTGCTTTTTCCCCTTTGACAATCTGGTAGGCATCCGCCCCTTTACCAGCAATAATGACAGCATCTTCTGGCCCTTGGCAAAGAGACATGGCTTTTTGAATGGCTTGCTCACGGTCACTAACAATGTCAATCGGGCGCGTGATATGGCTAGCAATTTCCTGCGAAATATCTTCTGGATCTTCGAAATTAGGATCATCAGCAGTGAGAATAACGGTGAGATTAGGATGCTGGTTAATCACTGCTCCAAAATCTGCTCGTCGGCTTTCTCCTTTATTTCCTGGGGCTCCTAAGATTAATACCAGGTTACCAGTTTGATGTTCCTCCACGACGCTGAGTAATTTTTCTAAGCTGTCACCATTATGGGCGTAATCGACGAAAACTTTGGCATGATTAGTCATGGTAAGAACTTCCATGCGGCCTGGCACGCGAGTCTTAGCGATACCCTTTTGAATATCAGCTAAGCTAGCCCCTAAGCGAAGACAAGCCAATCCAGCAGCCATAGCATTTTCTTGATTGAAGTGCCCGATTAATTGGATCTCATAGTGCCCAGCCAATTGTCCATTGGCCTCAAATGAAAAAGCTTGGCTAGTGGTGATCTGGTTGTCAGATAAGGCACCATAGAAAGCGTGCTCTTGATTAGCTACCTGATCAGCTAGAAATGGGAAATGATCCATACCGCTATTGATCACAACAGCTCTGCTATTCTCCATTAAAAGACGTTTGTGGTAAAAATAGTCTTCAAACGTTGGGTGCTCAATAGGACCAATGTGGTCAGGACTGATGTTGAGGAATACTCCGACATCAAACGTAAGCCCATAGACGCGGCCAACAAGATAAGCCTGACTAGATACTTCCATAATCAAGTGAGTCATGCCATTTTTAACACACTCGGCCATCATAGCAAAAAGGTCTAGACTTTCAGGAGTTGTCAATTGTGATTTGAAGAAAGTTTGACCGTCCAAGGTAGTGTTCATCGTAGACAACAAGGCAGGTTTATAGGATTCTTTCAAAATATGGTAGGCAAAATAAGCAGCTGTTGTTTTGCCTTTTGTTCCAGTAAACCCTAAGAGTTTGAGCTGATCCTGAGGATTATCATAGAAAGCCATAGCGATTAAACTCATGGCCTTTTTAATATCAGTGACCAAAACAACGGGAATATCAAGCTTATAATCTACTTCTGAGACATAAAGAGTAAGTCCCTTAGCGATTGCTTCTTTAAGGTATTCAGCCTTGAATGTAGCTCCCTTAGCAAAAAAGAGGGTTTTGTCATCTACTTGACGGCTGTCATAACTAAGCCGTTCAAATTGTAACCCTCGGTAGTGGTAGTGATAGCCCTGTGCATCAAGGACTTCTCGAAAATTATGGTCTTTTTTTAAAATGTTTAATACGTGTTCAATGCTTATCATACCCTTATTTTATCTTTAAAGTTCCTGTTTTACAAGTCACAAGCAAAAGTTTATAATAAAGCTAATAGAAACTAGGAAAGAATAGATATGTCGACAGAAAAAAAACAACTGACACAAGAAGAATTGATGGTTCAGGGAGCAGCCTGGTCCACAGCTGGTAATTTTATTAGCCGACTTTTAGGAGTATTATACATTATTCCCTGGTACATTTGGATGGGGCAATACGCGATTCAAGCCAATGCTCTTTTCAATATGGGGTATAATGTTTATGCTTATTTTTTATTGATTTCAACCACAGGACTTAATGTTGCGATTGCTAAGCAAGTCGCCAAATACAATTCTATGGGGCAGACGGAGCATAGCTACCAATTGATTCGGAGCACGTTAAAACTCATGCTTGGTTTGGGTGTTGTGTTTTCGGCAATTATGTATCTAGGTTCTCCCTTATTTACCAGTTTATCTGGTGGGGATGCTAAGCTTATTCCAATTATGCATAGTCTTTCCTTGGCTGTCCTTGTCTTTCCAGTCATGAGTGTCATTCGAGGTATTTTTCAGGGGCACAATAACATTAAGCCCTATGCCATTAGTCAGATTGCTGAGCAATTGATTCGAGTCATTTGGATGCTTCTGACCACCTTCCTTATCATGAAATTAGGTTCTGGTGATTACGCTTCAGCAGTGACTCAGTCAACTTTTGCAGCCTTTATCGGGATGGTGGCTAGTATGGGTGTTCTGGGATACTATCTTTGGAAACAGGGACTTCTAGCAGTTATTTTTAGTAAGCCAGATCATACCGTTTCTATTGATATCAAGGGCTTGTTGCTTGAAACCTTAAAAGAATCTATCCCCTTTATCGTGACAGGAAGTGCTATTCAAGCCTTTCAGTTGATTGACCAGTGGTCCTTTGTGAACACCATGAGTCTGTTTACAGATTATAGCCGCTCTCAATTATTGGTTTTATTTGGTTATTTTAACGCTAATCCTGCTAAAATTACCATGGTTTTAATCGCTGTAGCAGCTTCTATCGGAGGGGTTGGTATTGCCTTGTTGACAGAAAATTATGTCAAAAAAGACATGAGAGCAGCGGCACGCCTGATTATCAATAATATTGAAATGTTGATGATGTTCTTATTGCCAGCTTTGACAGGGGCCATTATTCTAGCTAGACCACTTTATTCTGTTTTTTATGGAGCTAGTGAAGACCGTGCCATTCATCTTTTTGTGGCTGTCTTATTCCAAACCTTGCTACTAGCTCTTTATACCCTTTTTTCACCCATGCTTCAGGCTCTTTTTGAAAATCGCAAAGCTATTTATTATTTTGCTTATGGGATTCTCATCAAGCTCGTCTTACAAGTACCGTTAATTTACCTTATGCATGCCTACGGGCCACTGTTAGCAACAACCATTGCTCTTTTAGTCCCTATTTACCTCATGTATCGTCGCTTGCATCAGGTTACTCGATTTAATCGTAAACTGTTACAAAAACGTCTCTTATTGACCCTGATTGAAACGATAATCATGGGCTTGGTTGTTTTTATTGCTAATTGGCTTTTGGGCTATGCCTTTAAACCAACAGGTCGTCTAACCAGTCTTTTTTACCTCTTGATTATTGGAGGTTTGGGAATGGCAGTTTACACGACTCTCACCTTGCTGACACATCAACTTGACAAGTTAATCGGTAGCAAGGCTAGTCGTCTTCGTCAGAAATTAGGTTGGCACTAAAGAGTTATCAAGAGAAACGATTTCACGATGAACTGATTGTGAAGTGGTTTCTTTTTTGCCATTTATCGGTAAGGAAATCAGGAGTATAAAGAAAAGGAGGAAAGATAATCAATAAAAATCAGGATTTCCCGAGCAAAGTGACCAGTTTTTTGGTATAATGGTAAAAGTGTAAAAAAATATAGAAGGAAGTATATCAACATGGGAAAATGTCAAGTTATTTCGCATCCGCTCATTCAGCATAAACTCTCAATCTTACGTCGTCAAACAACATCGACAAAGGATTTCCGTGAATTGGTTAATGAAATTGCCATGCTTATGGGATACGAAGTGTCTCGTGACCTTCCATTGGAAGATGTGGAAATTCAGACACCAGTTTCTAAGACTGTGCAAAAACAACTAGCTGGTAAAAAACTTGCTATCGTTCCTATTCTCCGTGCCGGTATTGGAATGGTTGATGGTTTCTTGAGCCTTGTACCAGCAGCAAAAGTTGGGCATATCGGTATGTACCGCGATGAAGAGACCTTAGAACCTGTTGAGTACTTGGTGAAATTACCAGAAGACATTGACCAACGTCAAATTTTCCTTGTTGACCCAATGTTGGCAACAGGTGGTTCGGCTATCTTAGCAGTTGATTCGTTGAAAAAACGTGGAGCAACCAACATCAAGTTTGTCTGCTTGGTAGCAGCCCCAGAAGGGGTTAAAAAACTTCAAGAGGCTCATCCAGATGTTGATATTTTCACTGCTGCCCTTGATGAGCGTCTCAATGAACATGGTTACATTGTTCCAGGTTTGGGAGATGCTGGCGATCGTCTTTTCGGGACTAAATAGTCAACTAGAAGCTCACTAAACTAAGGATATGGGGTGGAAACCTGATTTGATTTCCTAGAAATCAGAGAGGGTCCCCCTCTTTTTTAAAAGTAAGTTTATCATTTGACCTTTCTTGACCAAAAGATTATAATAGGGTCAATCATTATAAAAGAGGGCATTTATAGTAGGACCCCCTCTAGGTTAGGGACTACTTTGGAACCTTTGTAGATTGGAGATTTTTTATGATTCCTGTTGTTATTGAACAAACTAGTCGTGGTGAACGTTCTTATGACATTTACTCACGCTTATTAAAAGACCGTATTATCATGTTGACAGGCCCTGTTGAGGACAACATGGCAAACTCTGTCATTGCGCAGCTTTTATTCCTTGATGCTCAGGACAATACGAAAGACATTTATTTGTATGTCAACACACCTGGTGGTTCTGTTTCAGCGGGTTTGGCTATTGTCGACACCATGAACTTTATCAAAGCTGATGTCCAAACCATTGTTATGGGGATGGCCGCTTCTATGGGGACTGTCATTGCTTCATCAGGTACTAAGGGCAAACGCTTCATGTTACCAAATGCAGAATACATGATTCACCAACCAATGGGTGGTACAGGTGGTGGTACACAACAAACAGATATGGCCATTGCTGCAGAGCACCTCTTAAAAACTCGTCACCGTTTAGAAAAAATCTTAGCACAAAATGCTGGAAAGACCATTAAACAAATTCACAAAGATGCTGAACGTGATTATTGGATGAGTGCTGAAGAAACCTTGGCTTACGGTTTCATTGATGAAATCATGGAAAATAACGAATTAAAATAAAAGGTTTTCCTGAACAAACGCTTTAAATGACCAGTTTCTTCTGACTAGAGGACTGGTCATTTTGCTTATCTTGGAAGGGGAATGAGTCCTGTGAGCTGTTGTGAGGCTAAGGAGAAAAAAGTTTTACTTATCTGATGAGCTTTTGATGAGCCCTTCCTATGGTTAAGAGTTCCTTAGTTATTTGCTAGTGAATGATAATCCTATCAGTGTGAGAAAACAGGAAAAAATCATTTCATGATGATTATGAGACCGTTAAGGATTTGAGTGACCGTGTGGTCTTGACTATGTTATCCTAAAGTGATGGTATTGCCATATAATAAAATGAATTTATTGTGCTGACTTTCCCATCCTGTTTGGACTCATCTCACCCATTTTATAGTGAAAAGGAGATTATTGATGACACCACATGATGTTCAAAAACTTCAAGAACTTGAAGAAAAATATGAGGCTTTTTTTCCTAAATTAGAGGAATTAATTATCAGTTTTGCTCAAGTTGAGGCAGCTTATGACGATTATAGGGCCTTGAGGGCCTTTTATGGTAGCGAGGACTGGTTTCACTTCAGAACCCAAGAAATTGAGGGACTCAAAGCAGGTATCCTCAGTGAAGATCAACTCTATGAGCTCATTTGTGAGCATAATGACTTGTTAGGAAGGTTGTTGCGCTTTTCGTCAACCATGTACCGACATCTGTAAGCTATTGTGCTGACATTTTTCGCTCCTTATCGCTTCCCCCTTACCTTTTGATTAAAGTATGGTATAATCAAGTTATGTTAGTCATAAGTGAAGAATTCATTGCCATTGAAGAAGCTATTGATCAGCTTGTGGCATGTCTAAAAAAAGTGCCTCAATATCAGGCTTATGCTGAGGCTAAAGCAGCTGTTGAAGCAGATGGCAACTTGCAAGTTGAGATGAACCGGTTTCAAGATATCAAAAAACGTTATGACGCAAGTAAAGCCTTACAGGAGTTTAGACCTGAAGTAAGGCAGTTGCGTCGGGAAATGTTACTGCAAAAGCGTAGCTTGGATTGTCATCCTTTGGTCGTTTCCATGCGCTTGGTCCAAATGGATTTGCAAGAAATTTTGGCTAACATTTCTGAAGAAATTGCTGGTGCGGTGTCTGACAGTATTTTTGTAGATACAGGCCTTCCTTTGGCACCCAAACGGCCGAAACACCCATCAGGACCATACCAAAATATTAAAGAAAAGGGCTTATCATGTTTCAAAAACAAGAACGTATAGGGCTTGTGATTTACCTTTATTATAATCGCGATGCTAGAAAATTATTAAAGTTTGGGGACTTGTATTACCATTCCAAACGCTCACGTTATTTAGTCATTTATATTAATAAAAATGATTTGGAAACGAAAGTAGACGAAATCAGTCGTTTAAAATTTGTCAAAGAAGTAAAACCATCAGCTTTTGATGATATTGATCGTCAGTTTGTGGGTAACCTTCATCGGGAGGAAAACACTATGACATTGACCGAAGGAGCAAGTCAAGCCTAGAGATGCCTTTTGTCGGACTGATCAACCAGTATGATTAGTTTTATTCAAGCATCCAAAAAAGAGATGCCACTCACCAGAAATAATGGCTGAGTGGCATCTCTTTTTTATAGATTAACGTCTTTTTTTGGATTCAATTTTTGTTATTTTGCCATTTTTCAAAATATTTCAAAAATAAGTATTGACAATTTTCTGATAATTCTGTATTCTTGTTTACATATTATTTTTTAAGGGTTAAATAAGGAGTAGTTATGAAAAAGAAATTATTATTTTCAGGTTTAGTATTATTATCAACGACAAGCCTCGCAGCTTGTAGTGCAGCACCAGGTGCTAGCTCTCAAGCTGCTAGTGGAACTGAGATTGGCAAGACACTTAAAATTGGATTGAATTTGGAGTTAACCGGAAATGTTTCTGCTTATGGTAGCGCTGAAGAAAAAGGTGCTAAATTAGCTGTTGATGAGATTAATAAGGCTGGCGGAGTTGATGGTAAAACGATAGAAGTCATCACTAAAGATAATAAGTCAGATAACTCTGAAGCTGCGACGGTAACGACTAATTTAGCAACTGAGAGCAAAGTCAATGTCGTGGTCGGACCGGCAACTTCTGGAGCAACGGCAGCTGCTTCACCAAATGCTAGCAAAGCAGCAGTACCTTTAATTACTCCATCTGGGACAACAGATAATTTAACCCTTACCAGTGACGGTAAAACCAATCCTTATGTTTTTAGAACAACCTTTGTGGATAGTTACCAGGGGGATGTCTTAGCCAAATACGCTAGTGATCATTTGAAAGCTAAACAAGTGGTACTCTTCTATGACAATTCCAGTGACTATTCTAAAGGGATTGCGAAACGTTTCAAGAAAGTATACACAGATACCATTGTAGCAGAAGCTACTTTCCAATCAGGGGATACCGATTTTCAATCAGCTTTGACCAAACTAAAAGATAAGGAATATGATGCCATCGTCATGCCAGGGTATTACCAAGAAACAGGGACCATTATCAAGCAGGCGCGTGAAATGGGAATTGCCAGTCCAATCCTTGGTCCTGACGGGTTTGCGGATGATAAGTTAGTTGAATTAGCAGGGGCTTCAAATGTTAATAAGGTTTATTACATTTCGGGCTTCTCTGCTTCTACTTCAGACAAGGCGGCTCAGTTTGTCAAGGCCTACCAAGCCAAATATGGTACTAGCCCATCTATGTTTGCTGCGCTAGCCTATGATTCTATTTACATGGCGGCCGATGCTGCTAAAGATAGCAAGACATCTGTTGACCTTGCTAAACGTCTAGCTAAATTAAAAGATTTTGAAGGGGTAACAGGCACCATGACCATCGACAAACAACACAACCCCATCAAGCCTGTTTCGGTTGTTGAACTAACTAACGGGAAAGAATCGTCAGCAACAACAGTAACTGCTGATTAAACACATGTAGGTAGGAAGTTGAGGAACAGTTACTTTCCTCAATTTCTTTTAGGTTAAGGAGAAGAGTAGTGTGGTTGCAGAATCATTATAGACAATTTTTTGTCAACAATTGAGAGCTTTCAGGTTATTATCTGTTGCTATTCTCTTACCTTATTTTTGATGACTCTTATTAGAAAGTTTGGTATTTTATGCTCCAACAACTTGTTAATGGACTTATTCTAGGAAGCGTTTATGCTTTACTGGCTTTAGGTTATACCATGGTGTACGGTATTATTAAGTTAATCAATTTTGCCCATGGGGACCTTTACATGATGGGAGCCTTTATCGGTTATTACTTGATTAATGCTCTGCAGTTGAACTTTTTCTTAGCCTTGATATTGACCATGGTTTTCACAGCTTGTCTTGGTGTTTTGATTGAGTTCTTGGCTTATCGCCCTTTACGGCAATCGACAAGAATCGCTGCGCTGATTACAGCGATTGGAGTGTCTTTTTTACTGGAATACGGCATGGTCTATTTTGTCGGAGCAGAAGCACGCGCTTTTCCGCAAGCTCTAAAAGTTGTGAAATATCACTTGGGACCTATCAGTGTCACTAATGTCCAATTGATCATTTTACTGGTCTCCTTGACCTTGATGTTAGCCCTGCAATTTATCGTCAAACAAACCAAAATGGGGAAGGCCATGCGGGCCGTTTCGGTGGATAGTGATGCCGCTCAGCTTATGGGGATTAACGTTAACTCAACCATTAGTTTTACCTTCGCCTTAGGCTCTGCGCTTGCGGGAGCAGCAGGAGTGTTAATTGGACTTTACTACAACTCGATTAATCCTCTGATGGGAATGACGCCGGGTCTGAAAGCCTTTGTAGCTGCTGTTCTAGGAGGCATTGGGATTATTCCTGGGGCAGCCTTTGGTGGGTTTATTATTGGTCTTCTTGAAACCTTCTCGACAGCTATTGGGTTATCTAGTTACCGTGATGCGGTGGTTTATGTTGTTTTGATTATGATTTTATTGGTCAGGCCAGCTGGTCTTTTAGGAAAAAATGTAAAGGAGAAGGTGTAGGTCATGAAAAAAGAACACAAAGCACTGTTGGCTTGGATCTTTATCCTTGCTCTTGTTTATCTCATATTGACCCTACTGATTGGCACAGGTATCTTAGGTCCTTACTATGTTCAAATTTTGATGGGGATTGGGATTGCTATTATCATGGCTATGGGGACCAATTTGGTACTAGGCTTTTCAGGGCAATTTCCTCTAGGTCAGGCCGGTTTTATGGCAGTTGGTGCCTATGCCACAGCGATTTTGACCAAATATATGCCAACCTATCTGGGATTTTACTTATCTATGCTGGTAGGTGTTTTGGTAGCTGGTTTGATAGCGGTAATTGTTGGTTTTCCTACACTTCGTTTAAAAGGAGACTATCTGGCTATTGCAACCTTGGGTGTTGCTGAAATTATTCGGATTGCTATTATCAATGGTGGTGAGCTGACGAATGGCGCAGCTGGTTTAACAGGGGTCTTACAATATACCTCTTGGCCAGTTGTTTATGCTTTTGTGGTCGTTATCGCGATTGTCATGTTAAATTTTATTCGAAGCGCTACGGGGCGACAAGTGATTGCGGTGCGTGAAGACGAGATTGCTGCCGAATCCATGGGGGTTAATACGACGAAAATTAAGGTTATCACCTTTGCTTTAGCGGCTATGACTGCTAGTATGGCAGGGTCCTTATATGTTGGTTATATTGGAACGGTTGTTCCCAAAGATTTTACCATTATGCGTTCTATTGATTACCTTATCATTGCGGTCTTGGGTGGTCTCGGTTCGATAACGGGGACCATTGTCGCCGCTATTGTGTTAGGCCTATTGAACATGTACCTTCAAAATTTCTCTGATGTGCGCATGATTATTTATTCCTTGGCCTTGATTTTAGTAATGGTTTTTAGACCAGGTGGTCTACTAGGCACTAGAGAATTCCGCCTGTCAACTCTATTGTCAAAAAAGGAAAAAGGAGGCAACTAGATGGCATTACTTGAAGTTAAACAGCTGAGTAAACACTTTGGTGGCCTAACGGCTGTTGGAGATGTCACCATGGCTTTGGAAATGGGTGAATTAGTAGGGCTGATTGGACCTAATGGAGCTGGAAAAACCACACTCTTTAATCTCTTGACTGGGGTGTATGAACCTAGCGAGGGAACGATTGCCCTAAATGGTCAACTGTTGAATGGCAAGTCTCCTGATAAGATTGCCTCACTAGGCCTATCACGAACCTTTCAAAATATCCGCTTGTTTAAAAACATGACCGTTTTGGAAAATGTTTTGATTGGTTTGGCCAACCAGGGCAAATCCCATTTCTGGTCCAGCCTCCTGCGTTTGCCTAAATTTTATCAGACAGAAGCAGCCTTAAAGGAAGAAGCGCTATCCTTATTGGCTAGATTTCAGTTAGAGGGAGAGGCAGAAACCTTGGCTAAAAACTTACCCTATGGGCAACAACGTCGTCTGGAAATTGTGCGCGCTTTGGCAACCAAACCTAAAATCCTCTTTTTAGATGAGCCAGCTGCAGGCATGAACCCTCAAGAAACGGCTGAATTGACGGCTCTTATTCGCCAGTTGAAAACAGATTTTGGTATAACCATTATTTTGATCGAACATGATATGAGTCTGGTTATGGAAGTGACCGAACGAATTTATGTGTTAGAGTATGGTCGCTTGATTGCCCACGGGAGTCCACAAGACATCAAAAACAATCCACGTGTTATTGAAGCGTATTTAGGAGGTGACCTCTGATGGCCATGTTATCAGTGAAACAGTTATCGGTGAATTATGGAGCCATTGAGGCTGTTAAAGATGTTTCTTTTGAGGTTCACGAGGGAGAAGTTGTCACCTTAATAGGGGCTAATGGAGCCGGAAAAACCTCCATTTTAAGAACCATTTCAGGTTTGGTTAAGCCAAAATCAGGTAGTATTTCCTTTTTAGGACAAGACCTCTTAAAACAACCAGCCCGCAAAATTGTAGCTGCTGGGCTCTCACAAGTTCCTGAAGGCCGTCACGTCTTTGCTGGTTTGACTGTTATGGAAAATCTAGAAATGGGGGCTTTTCTTAGTCGGAATCGTGAGCAAAATCAGAAGAACCTCCGCCTTATTTTTGATCGTTTTCCAAGACTAGAAGAACGCAAGCATCAAGATGCGGCGACCTTGTCAGGTGGTGAGCAACAAATGCTAGCGATGGGACGAGCTTTAATGAGTCAACCCAAGTTGCTTTTACTAGATGAGCCATCTATGGGTCTTGCCCCCTTATTTATCAAGGAAATCTTTGATATTATTCAGGCGATTCAAAGGCAAGGGACAACGGTGCTACTCATTGAGCAAAATGCTAACAAGGCCTTAGCCATTGCGAATCGTGCCTATGTGTTAGAAACTGGTCAACTCGTTCTTTCAGGAACTGGTCAGGAATTATTAACTTCTGAAGCAGTTAAAAAAGCTTATCTTGGTGGTTAAACCACTTACTCAGGACATTTGAAATCAAAGAAAAAGGAGAAGTCATGTCAGTTAAAGATTATATGACGAAGGAAGTCATCAGCATTTCACCCGAGGAAAGTGTTGCCCATGCAGCTGATCTGATGCGCGACAAGGGATTGAGACGCTTGCCTGTTATCGAAAAGGGGCAGCTAGTTGGTCTTGTGACCGAGGGGACTATGGCAGATGCAAGACCGTCAAAGGCAACCAGTTTATCTATCTATGAGATGAATTATTTGCTTAATAAAACTAAAATCCGAGACATCATGATTCGTCAGGTCGTGACCGTAGAACCAGACGCTAGCTTGGAAGATGCCATTTATGAAATGATGACCTACAAAGTAGGTGTCTTACCTGTTGTCCAAAACAATCAAGTGGTTGGTATTATTACAGATCGTGATGTCTTTAAAGCTTTTTTAGAGGTCTCTGGATATGGAGTGGAGGGCATTCGTGTGGTTTTGTTAGCGGATAATGCCGTTGGCGTTCTCGCCAAAATTGCGGACTGCTTGTCACAAGAAAACCTGAACATCCGGCGTACCGTTGTTGCCAATCGTTCCAATGGGAAAACAGTTATTGAGATGCAATTAGATGGAACGACAGCTCCACAATGGTTATCTGAACGGTTAGCAGCAGCAGGAATTACCGTGGAATCTGTTCTTAAAACACTTGCTAAGCCTGATCTATCCTAAAAATTGAACGCTGCCAAGAGAATTGGCAGTGTTTTTTTGAGCAATTTTTTGGTAAAATAGAACTAATATAGAACGAAGGAAGTCAAATGATTACAGGAAAACTTATCACAGTCGAAGGGCCAGATGGCGCAGGAAAAACTACTGTTTTGGAACAAGTCGTTCCTTTGTTAAAAGAGCGTCTTAGCCAAGAGATTGTGACCACAAGAGAACCGGGTGGTGTTGCGATTTCAGAGCACATTCGGGAGCTTATTTTGGATGTCAATCACACGACGATGGATCCCAAAACCGAACTCTTACTTTATATTGCAGCTCGCCGGCAGCATTTGGTGGAAAAGGTGCTACCAGCTCTTGAAGCAGGTCAGTTGGTTTTTATTGATCGTTTCATTGATAGTTCGGTAGCTTATCAAGGTGCGGGACGAGGGTTGTCAAAGACTGACATTCAATGGCTCAACAGATTTGCGACAGATGGTCTAGAACCTGATTTGACCCTTTATTTTGATGTACCTTCCGAAATTGGTTTGGCTCGTATTGCTGCCAATAAAAATCGTGAAGTGAATCGTTTGGATCTTGAAGCAGTTGATATGCATCAGCGGGTACGCGAAGGGTATTTGGTTTTGGCTCAAGAACAACCTAATCGCATTGTAACCATTGATGCCTCAAAACCTTTAGAAGATGTCGTTGGTGTTGCTTTAGCACATATTTTGGCTCTCATGGAAGCCTAGAAAAGGAGGATGGGAATGGATTTAGCACAGAAGGCCCCTAAAGTCTATCAAGCATTTCAGGATATTTTAAAGAAGGACCGTCTAAACCATGCCTATCTTTTTTCTGGTGATTTTGCCAATGCCGAGATGGCTCTTTTTTTAGCTAAGGTCATCTTTTGTGAACAGAAAAAGGATCAGACACCCTGCGGGCACTGTCGATCTTGTCAATTGATTGAACAGGGAGATTTTGCTGATGTGACGGTATTGGAACCAACAGGGCAAGTGATTAAAACGGATGTGGTCAAAGAAATGATGGCTAACTTTTCACAGACAGGATATGAAGGAAAACGACAAGTTTTTATTATCAAAGATTGTGAAAAAATGCATGTCAATGCCGCTAATAGCTTGCTAAAATACATTGAGGAACCTCAAGGGCAAGCTTACATGTTTTTGCTGACCAATGATGATAACAAAGTGCTTCCGACCATTAAAAGTCGCACACAGGTGTTTCAATTTCCGAAAAATGAAGCCTATCTCTTCCAGTTAGCCCAAGAGCGAGGTTTATTAAGAAGTCAAGCTGATTTAGTGGCCAAACTGGCTAAAAATGTTGACCAATTAGAAGATTTGGCACAAAATAGTCATTTTTTAGAAGTGATGACTCAGACTGAACGTTTTGTTTCAATCTGGTTAAAAGACCAGCTGCAAGCTTATTTAGCCTTGAATCGCCTGGTACTGTTGGCAACCGAAAAAGAAGAGCAAGAGTTAGTTTTGACCCTTTTGACACTACTCTTGGCAAGAGAGCAATCACAAACGCCCTTTAAACAATTGGAGGCTGTCTATCAGGCTAGGCTCATGTGGCAGAGCAATGTCAATTTTCAAAACACATTAGAATATATGGTGATGTCATGATAGGTGCAATTGGAATTCGTTATGGGGAAACGGAGCTTGTCAAATACGCTCAGACAGATCAGGAGTTTCCTAAAGGGACCTTGTTAGTGGTCAAAGATGATAAAGGAAGCCATCTGGCAAAGGTCTGCCAAGTGAAAAAGACCTTTTCTGAGAGTAGTCTCCCAAAGGGATTGCCAACCGTTGTAAGACTTGCTACGGCAATGGATAAAAAGGCTTTTGAGGATAATGCCAAGTTTGCAGCAGCATCAAAGGCAGAAGTAGTGGCTTTGATTGCCAAAAATGGGCTAGACATGAAACTTATCGATATTGTCTTTCCTTTAGATCGGCATTATGTCCTAATTACCTTTTCAGCAGAAGAGCGCGTGGATTTTCGGCAACTATTAAAAGATTTAGCGGCTTATTTTAAGACTAGAATCGAACTGCACCAGATTAACAGTCGAGAAGAAGCCAAGATTTATGGGGGCTTAGGACCTTGTGGACGTCCTCTATGCTGCTCGAGCTTTTTAGGAGAATTTCCAGCTGTCTCTATCAAGATGTTGAAAAATCAAGGTTTGTCTTTGAATTCTGGTAAGTCAACGGGCTACTGTGGACGTTTACTCTGTTGTCTCCAGTATGAAGAAAGCTTTTATCAGGAAAGCAAGAAAAAATTCCCTGATTATGGTACCATAGTAGAGACAAGTGATGGTCCTGCGACGGTAGCGGCTATTGATATTTTTACAGATACCGTTAAGGTACGGTTGAAAGACCAGTTGACCTTGGTCACTTATGCTTTAGAGGAGGTTAAAGTAGGTGAATAAAAAAGAATTATTCGATGCTTTTGATGGGTTTTCACAAAATTTAATGGTTACTTTAGCTGAAATTGAAGCCATGAAAAAACAAGTGCAATCACTAGTAGAAGAAAACACTATTCTTCGCCTTGAAAATACAAAACTACGAGAACGTTTGAGCCAGTTGGAACATGAAACGGTAGCTAAAAATCCTTCCAAACAAGGAAAGGACCATTTAGAAGGTATTTACGAAGAAGGGTTTCATATCTGTAATTTTTTCTACGGTCAGCGTCGTGAAAATGATGAAGAATGTATGTTTTGTAGGGAATTATTAGATAGAAAGTAAGGGCATGCAGGTTCAAAAAAGTTTTAAAGACAAGAAAACAAGCGGGACCTTGTATTTGGTTCCAACTCCGATTGGCAATCTGCAGGACATGACCTTCAGAGCAGTGGCAACGCTAAAAGAAGTTGACTTTATTTGTGCCGAAGACACTCGAAACACGGGTCTTTTGCTGAAACATTTTGAGATTGACACCAAGCAAATCAGCTTTCATGAACACAACGCCTATGAAAAGATTCCTGATTTAATTGATTTATTAACGTCGGGCCGTTCACTGGCTCAGGTTTCTGATGCAGGAATGCCATCTATTTCTGATCCTGGGCATGATTTGGTCAAGGCCGCTATTGATAACGATATCGCAGTGGTCGCTTTACCGGGAGCATCAGCAGGGATTACAGCCTTGATAGCTAGTGGGCTTGCTCCTCAACCTCATATTTTTTATGGGTTTTTACCTCGAAAAGCGGGGCAACAAAAATCTTTTTTCGAGAGTAAGTCACCTTACCCAGAAACACAAATTTTTTATGAATCGCCATATCGTGTCAAGGATACCCTGGCCAATATGTTGACTTGCTACGGGGACCGTCAAGTAGTGCTTGTCAGAGAATTAACCAAGTTATTTGAGGAATACCAACGGGGGTCTATTTCAGAAATCTTATCCTACCTTGAGGAAACACCACTCAAAGGGGAATGTCTGCTAATTGTGTCTGGATCCCAAGTAGACAGTGAGGTTGAGTTGACAGCTGAAGTTGACTTAGTTTCTCTAGTGCAAAAAGAAATCCAAGCAGGTGCCAAACCAAACCAGGCTATCAAAACAGTTGCTAAAGCTTATCAGGTTAATCGCCAAGAGCTTTACCAACAATTTCATGACTTATAAGTCATCATATAATAGGAGAAAAACTAATGACAGAAGATCAAACAACAGTTCTTATTTTAGGGATATATGGAATCATATTGGCTATATTCTTATTATCAGCCTTACTATGCCTTATCGCTAACTGGCGACTCTTTAAAAGAGCGGGTTACAAAGGATGGTACAGCCTTATTCCTTTCTATGCAGGTTTTGTTAAACACAAAATCACTTTTGGAGAAGATAATAAATGGTTTTACTTTATTG
The DNA here is from genome assembly GCF_056500955.1 of Streptococcus sp. F2. Taxonomy (NCBI): domain Bacteria; kingdom Bacillati; phylum Bacillota; class Bacilli; order Lactobacillales; family Streptococcaceae; genus Streptococcus; species Streptococcus sp. F2. The sequence goes on along the minus strand of NZ_JBWKAI010000001.1, from coordinate 107,331 downwards.
GTTGGGTGATTGCTATTTATTATTATTATGTTCACTTTTGTTATGTTCGTGCTTTTGGTGGATCAAAGGGGCTAGCAGTATTTGGCTTGTTTTTCCCAGGTATTGCTACCTTGATTATCGCTTTTGGAAAAGCTTATACCGCAGAAGAATACCACCCTGTGCCACATCTTTTAAACTAAGAGAGAAAAGACCATCAATTGGATTTATTGATGGTCTTTTAGGTGTTTAGATGATTTTTGTGCCGTGAACAATGGCTGTTCCAGTGAGTTGACTCAAGCTTTGGCAATTCTCAGCAGTGACGCCTCCTCCAATCATGATTTCAATGCGTTTATTGGCATACGTAATAAGGTCTTTTAGTTGTTCCACATTGTCTGTAATAGGAGTAGCTTCAGGTGAGCCATGAGTTAGTACACGTACAAAGCCATAATCAATCAGTTGATCAAGCGCTTGGTGCTGGTGGTCAGTCGGAATCTGGTCAAAGGCCATATGAAAGACCAAAGGAAGTCCTTGTGTTGCAGGTAGTAACTGCTCGATAGCATCCGTATCGAGTTGATTTTCCGAAGTCAGCAGGCCTAACACAAGCGCATCAGAGCCAGCCTCAATGGCTTTGAGAATGTCTTCTTCCATAGCCTTTAGTTCGAGGTCGTTATAGACAAAATCACCACCACGAGGACGAATCATGGTTGCTACACTGATGTTTTTATCGTGTAAAAGCTGGCAGGCTTCTTTGATGACACCGTAAGATGGCGTTGTTCCTCCGACAGCTAGGTTATCACAGAGTTCCACACGGGTAACTTGACCAGCATCAAGGGTTGGAAGTAGCGTTAGGTTCTCAGCACAAAATTCTTTAATCATTTTTAAATCTCCTTTATCACTAGTATTATAGCACGAATTAAGCTAGTCATCAGGAAATATTTTTGTCAAATCAAGGACAATATGCTATACTCACTAGTATTATAGGGAGGTACTCTATGAGCCAGTATTATTTTTCTGCCGGTCCAGCAGTGTTGTCAAGATCTGTCTTGAAACAAGCACAAGCAAGCTTGTTGGATATTGATGGAAGAGGGACGAGCATACTAGAATTGTCTCATCGGTCCCAGAGGTTTGAAGATATTATCCAATCAGCAGAAGAGTTGCTGAGAGAACTGATGGCTATTCCGGATAATTACCGGGTACTCTTCTTACAAGGTGGGGCTTCTACCCAGTTTAGCATGCTACCTTTAAATGTAGCAAGAGGAAAAACGGCTTACTACCAGGTGGCAGGCCACTGGGGGAAAAAAGCTTATTTAGAAGCCTTAACTTTAGCTAGAGAGATTGAGGTTAAGCCTATTTTACTGGCCAGTTCGGAAGCTGATGCTTTTGAGTATATCCCGACCTTTGACCCTAAAATTCTCGATGCTGAAGCTGCCTATGTGCATATTACCACCAATAATACCATTGAAGGCACAGCTCTTTACGACTTGCCTCAAACAAATGGCATTCCCTTAGTGGCGGACATGTCCTCAAATATTTTGACCTATCCTTACCAGGTGGAAGATTTTGCTATGATTTATGCTAGCGCCCAGAAAAATATGGGTCCAGCAGGGGTGACAGTGGTTATTATTGATGAAGATTTTTTGAATCAGGAACCCACCTTATCAAGCATGTGGGACTACCGTGTTCAAGCAGAAGCACATTCTCTTTACAATACCCCACCAACCTTTAGTATTTATGTTCTTTCCTTGGTTCTTGACTGGCTGAAAGGTATGGGAGGTGTGGCAAAAATGACAAAGCGTAACCAGGAAAAAGCACAGCTTCTTTATGACTACTTAGATCAGTCAAGGTTTTACCATAACCCTGTTCGCTATGCCAATCAACGCTCCATGGTTAATGTTCCCTTTACTTGCCCAAATCCGGCTTTGGATGCCTTGTTTATTCAAGAAGCGGAGGCACGGGGTCTCTATGGGTTACAGGGGCATAGCAGTGTGGGAGGCATGCGAGCCAGTCTGTACAACGCTTTTCCCAAAGAGGGTGTATTGGCCTTGATCGAGATGATGGCAGCATTTGAAGCGAAATATCAGTAATCAAATCATGAAAAGAGGAGTAACAATGGAAATTAGACTAGCCTTTCCAAATGAAGTGGCTCAAGTGATGAACGTGATTGAAGATGCTAAGGCGGTGATTGCTGCTTATGGGAGTGACCAGTGGCAAAATGGCTACCCCAATGAAGAGGTGATTATTGATGATATTTTAAAAGGTCACGCTTATGTAGCTCTAAATGATGAGGGGACGATTGTAGCCTACGCAGCAGCCATTTATGGTAATGAAGAAGCTTACAATGCTATTTACGATGGCCAGTGGAGAACGCCCAATCAAGATTATGTGACCTTTCATCGCATTGCGGTATCGAAAGACCATCAAGGTCAAGGTGTTGCCCAAACTTTTTTACAGGGCTTAATCGAAGGCTTTGACCAAAAGGATTTTCGTTGTGATACCCATGAAAAGAACAATGTCATGCAGCACCTCTTGACCAAATTAGGCTATGTCTATTGTGGTAAAGTGCCCTTGGATGGGGTTCGCTTGGCCTATCAAAAACTTAAAGAGAGTTATGAACAAGCTGACTATCAGGAGATAGACGAAGACAGCCGCTATGGCTTATAAAGAAGGATTGCGGAATCCTGTTTAGCCACTGTCTTTGCTAAACGTTTAAAACGAAGAAAGTAAAACCCATGACCTTAACAGAATCTTATTATGATAGTCCATTAGGAAAGATATCTTTAGTGGCAACAGACCACGCTTTGGTGGGGGCTTGGTTTTCAGGACAGGCTTATTTCCAAGCAGGTCTTGACCGCCTCCCTCAAAGAGGAACCAACGCTATCTTGCAAGCGGCTGCCAGTTGGTTAGATACTTATTTTGAAGGAAATCCAACTGCTATTTCCATTAATCTAGCCCCCAAAGGGACCCCTTTTCAACAGAACGTTTGGGAAGCCTTACGCCAGATTCCCTATGGAGAAACGATAACCTATGGTCAACTCGCAACACAAGTTGCCTGTCAATCGGCCCAAGCTGTTGGCGCAGCTATTGGTCGTAATCCCCTAAGTCTCTTTATTCCCTGCCACCGTGTGATAGCAGCATATGGACAGCTTAGAGGTTATGCCGGCGGCCTAGATAAAAAAGCTTGGTTACTCAAGCATGAAAGATCACTGATAACAAAGGAGAAAAAATGATTACCATCTACCAATACCCAAAATGCAGTACCTGTCAAAGAGCCATGACTGAACTAAAGCAACTGGTTAGTGACTTTGAAGTCATTGATGTCAAAGCTAATCCACCCAAAGCTCAGGACCTCAAACATTGGATGGAAACATCTGGCTATACCATCAAGAATTTCTTTAATACCAGTGGTAACAGCTATCGTGACTTGGGACTTAAAGATAAGATAGACCATCTTAGCCTTGACGAAGCTGCTGAACTCTTAGCCACAGATGGTATGTTGATTAAACGGCCTATTCTGATTAAGGACGGTAACGTCTTACAAGTTGGCTATCGCAAGCCATATCAAGACTTGAACCTCTCCTAAAAGGAGTATAAAAAAGAGACACCTCTTAAAGAAGGAGGATTGTCTCTTTTTTAATGTTCTGCTTTTAATTCGGTATTTAACTGCCACATCATTCCAAATTGGTCGGTAATATTAGCGTAGGCAGGGCTCCAGAAGGTTTTTTGGAGGGGAAGGTTGATTGCCTTAGCATTGGTGATTAACTTGTCGTAAATACGCTGGGCTTCTTCGATGCTATCTACCATAATAGAAGCTGTCATATTGACACCAGCTTGATAACCAACATCAGGATTTTCATCTGAGAGATCCAAACGAATACCATCAATATCTAGTTGAGCGTTGAGGACAAGATGTTCATGAGTTTTCGGGCAATCAGGAACACCATCTTTCCACAAGAGTAGATTAACTACTTTTGCTTGAAAAACCTCTTGGTAGAATGCGACAGCCTTTTGACCGTTACCATCAGTAACGAGATAAACATTAATGGCAGTAACCATACTAAGCTCCTTTAGGTGATGTTGATTGACGAACAGCGATGTAATGACCTTCATTATCAGAGAAGGTGAAATGAATCATGCCTTGGTATTCCATAATAGGATTGGTTGCGACACCAGCGGCCGTTAGACGTTCGTAATCTGCCTGAAGATGATCCGTTTCAAATAAAAGAGATGGAAAACCTAGATCCATACCAGGATTAGCAGCAGCCACGATTTCCTTGTTGTGTAGGCAAAAGCTTATAGCTGATTCCTTATTTGGGGCAATCTCATAGGAGGAAGTCCCTTCTTGTTGCGCTTGATCAATTAAGACAAAGCCCACTTGCTCAGACCAAAATTGTAGAGCGGCCTCTGTATCTGCGACATAAAGTATTGTTGTTGATTTTGTAATCATTTCTCTCTCCATTACTAATATTTAGTGATAAATAATTATACCTTTCCTATTGTTAAAGAGCAATTTAAAAGTATTCGAAATGGGATGTATATGCTATTGAGACATAAAAAAAGAAGGGTTCCCTTCTTTTTCTTTAGTCGAGTTGTCAGGCTACTTGGACATTATAAGTCAATATCCAAGAGGATTGGCGTATGGTCTTGGCGTTCCCCAGAAGAAATCATCTCAGAGCGGTTAATCTTATCCACAAGTCGGTTTGACGTTAACCAATAGTCAATTCTCCAACCGGTATTGTTGATTTTGCTGGTTTTGCTACGTTGTGCCCACCAGGTATAAACATTGGGAATATCTCCGTGCAAGTAACGGAAGGTATCTGTAAAGCCTCTTGCCAATAGGTTAGTAAAACCTTGACGCTCTTCGTCGGTAAAACCGGGTGAACGACGATTGCTACCTGGATTTGCCAAATCAATTTCTTTGTGGGCAACGTTGTAATCTCCCGTAGCCAAAACAGGCTTTTGAGCATCAAGTTCAACCAAGTAATCAGCGTATTTTTGATCCCAAATTTGACGGTCTTCTAAACGTCTAAGGCCATCGCCGGCATTAGGGGTGTAAACCTGTGTGACAAAAAAGTCTTCAAATTCTAGAGTAATCATACGGCCCTCGGCATCCATCGTTGTGGGGGCACCAATTTCTGGAAAGGTAATGACAGGGTTTAGTGTGTTTTTGTAAAGGAACATGGTTCCTGCGTAGCCTTTTCGAGCAGGCTCTACTGAAGAACGCCAAACATGCAAATAGTACGGAAAATAACTAAGCAGGGTCTCAACATGTTTCTTGGTAGGGCCCTTAGCAGATAATTTGGTTTCTTGAATGGCAATAATATCCGCATCTTGAGCGACTAAAGTGTCTAAAACAGCGCGTGATAGAAGGGCACGAGGAGATTCTCCTGTGAGGGCAGCATTTAAGGAATCGATGTTCCATGAGATAAGTTTCATTAGGTTTCTCTTTCTAACAGATAATCTTACTTTTATTGTAACAAAAAAATAAGCGAGCAGCGACCTTTGGAGCCTGGATCATTATTTTCAAAAAATGAAAATAGTGTTTCCTTAGGGTTAAGAGTGCTATGATAAAGGGAAATAGCAAAGACTATTGTGCTTATTCTAGGAGAAATTCAGCTGTCATTAAAGAAGGTGTTTTTGTATCCAGAAGTGCTATAATAGTGATAAGTTGAAAAAGAAGAAGTAGAGGATGTTGCTCCCATGTTCAAGGAGGTTTGAGAATAATGTTATCAAAAAAACTAACAGTGCTAAGCAGTCTTGTCACGCTAAGTCCTATTATTCTTGGTCTAATACTGTTGCAGTACCTTCCTGAAAAAATCCCAACTCACTTTGACCTAACAGGGCAGGCAGATGGCTTTTCAACGAAGTTGGAAGGTATTATGGCTTTACCGCTTATCATACTAGGAATCCATCTCATCACCTTATTTATTGGAACTAAGAAACCCATAATTACACAGAAAGGTGCTGCTTTATACCTCATCTATTGGCTGTTGCCTAGTTTGTGTCTGGTGGTTCAGACAGGTATTCTATTAACCTCGGCTGGTTTTGTCAACCGTAATCTATTCAATCCAATAGCAGGACTTGCCTGTCTTTTGATAGTATTGGGGTTTCTCCTACCCTATCTTAAGCAAAATCCTATCATGGGTATTCGCCTTCCTTGGACCTTAGCAGATGAAGATAACTGGGCCAAAACCCATCGCTTTGCTGGACCTATATGGCTTGTTGGTGGTAGCTTTCTCTTTGCTCTCAGCTATTTCAAGGCTGATGTTCAGAGTGCTGTTATGGTAGTCTTAGGTGCTATGCTGGTCGTTCCTATTGTTTATTCTTACTTATTGAACCGAGCTGAGAAAAAGTAGTTCTCTAACGGTAAATATGTAAACAACAAGTAAAAGACACACACGTTAGTCATAACTAGCGTGTTTTTATGTCGGAAAAGAAAAAGAGTCGAGCGATCCTAAAATTATGAAAAAAATAATTTGAAAGCTAAGAATCTGATAACATCAGGGTTAGAGGAATATCTCACTTTGAAATCATTAAATGGTGTGAGCATTAGAGTTGACGGAAAGACTAAGGTTTAATAAAATAAAAGAGAATTTGTAAGCGCTAACAAATTATGATAACATTACTTTTATATTTTAGTTATAGAGAGGTCCTTTGATAACCATGATTCAAACATTATTTGCAATCATTCCTATTGTTTGGCTTATTCTGTCCCTAGCCGTTTTTCGGATTCGCGGCGATTTGGCCTGTTTGATAGGACTAGTGATTACCATTGTAACCAGTATCTTTGCTTTCGATTTTAAGGTCACTGATAGTCTGACTGCTGCATTAGAAGGCGCCATGATGGGATTTTGGCCGATTGTCTATATTATTGTAGCAGCGGTCTTTACCTACAATCTCACAACGGCTTCAGGTGGTATGTCCGTGATCAAGCAATTACTGACAAGTATTTCAAACGATAGGCGCATCTTAGTGCTTATCCTTGCCTGGGGATTTGGAGGATTTCTTGAAGCCATTGCAGGATTTGGTACAGCAGTTGCCATTCCGGCTAGTATTTTAGTGGCCTTAGGCATGAAACCTTTAAGAGCAGCCTTGATTTGTTTAATCGCAAATACAACACCAACAGCTTTTGGAGCTATTGGATTGCCTGTAACGACTCTAGCTCAAGTAACAGGGCTAGAAGTTAAACAACTCTCTGTTATTGTTTCTATCCAGCTATTTCTGTTAATCGTTGCTATTCCTTTTGTCCTTGTTTCTCTAGCAGGAGAGGGAGATCGTTCGTTTAAAGGGATTTTTGGGTTAACCTTAGCTTCTGGACTTTCCTTTGCCTTACCACAAATCGTTATTTCTCACTATTTGGGAGCTGAGTTACCATCTATTATTGGATCACTCCTTTGTATTTTGGTAACTGTTTTATTTGTTAAACTCAAAGAAAAAGGAAATGTTAGCTCAGAAACTGCTGAACCAGTATCCTTAAAAGAGGGTGTTATGGCATCCCTACCTTTTCTTCTTGTTTTCATCTTTATCATGTTGACCTCGTCTTTATTCCCTGCTATTAATCAATTATTGTCAAAAGTATCGACTACTTTTTCCATTTATACAGGCGATCATGCTAAGCCCTATACGATTAATTGGCTAACCTCACCGGGAACCATGATTATCTTAGCGACTGTTTTGGCAGGATTAGGTCAAGGCATGAGCATTGGTCAAATTGGTCAGATTCTCGCGAAAAGCATCAAACAACTGACTAAAACGATGGTAACGGTGGCTTCCATTGTTGCCCTCTCTAAGGTGATGAGTTATAGTGGAATGATTGGAACAATCGCTGTTAGTTTAGTAGCAGTGACAGGTGGTTTTTATCCTTTTATCGCACCAATCATTGGTTCATTGGGAACATTCATCACAGGAAGTGATACGTCTGCCAATGTCTTATTTGGAGAATTACAAGTCAAAGCAGCAAGTAACCTTAACATGAATCCTTACTGGTTAGCAGCGGCCAATATGTCAGGTGCTACCGCTGGTAAAATGATTTCACCACAAAGTATCGCGGTTGCTGCGGTCGCAATTGGGTTAGAAGGGCAAGAAGGACGCTTGTTGAAAGAGGTCATGAAATTCTGTTTCCTCTACATCCTACTCACTTGCTTGGTTGTCTTTATTATGGGTAAAGCATTAGGTTATCTATAGATAGAAAAGATAGAACTGAAGAAGACATTAAAAAATAAAAGATGTGTGAGCATATACTTTGACAGCTACAAATCAATCTAATATAATTTAGGTATAATTTGTAAGCGCTCACAAATAATTTAACAACACAGGAGAATATAAATGGCACAAAAAACAGTCGTTACAGAAGAAACTACTGACTTCGTTATGGATTTTAAAACGAGTAGCGCTGAAGGAAACGTTGATTTTATTAATGTTTTCGATTTAGAAAAGATGGCTCAGCAGGTCATCCCTAAAGGAGCCTTTGGATATATTGCAAGTGGTGCTGGTGATACCTTTACCCTCCACGAAAATATTCGTTCTTTTAACCACAAATTAATTGTCCCTCATGGTTTGAAAGGTGTGGATAACCCAAGCACTGAAATTACATTTGATGGTGACCGTTTAAGTTCTCCAATTATTATGGCACCAGTAGCTGCCCATAAATTAGCTAATGAACAAGGAGAGGTAGCTTCAGCTAAAGGTGTGAGTGAGTTTGGAACGATTTATACAACTAGTTCATACTCAACCACTGATTTACCTGAAATCACGACTGCTCTAAACGGAGCGCCTCATTGGTTCCAATTCTATTATAGTAAAGACGACGGCATTAACCGCCACATTATGGATCGTCTAAAAGAACAAGGGGTTAAATCAATTGTTTTAACGGTGGATGCGACAGTTGGAGGAAACCGAGAAGTTGATAAACGTAATGGTTTTGTCTTCCCAGTTGGTATGCCGATTGTTCAAGAATACCTTCCTGATGGAGCTGGTAAGACGATGGACTATGTTTACAAATCAGCTAAACAAGCTCTCTCTCCAAAGGATGTGGAATACATTGCCCAATATTCAGGGTTACCAGTGTATGTGAAAGGTCCTCAATGTGCCGAAGATACCTTGCGTGCCTTGGATGCTGGAGCTTCTGGTATTTGGGTAACTAACCATGGTGGCCGACAGTTAGATGGTGGACCAGCTGCCTTTGACTCTTTACAAGAAGTAGCAGAAACTGTTGATAAGCGTGTTCCAATTGTCTTTGACTCTGGTGTCCGTCGTGGTCAACATGTCTTTAAAGCGATTGCTTCAGGAGCAGATCTTGTTGCCCTTGGTCGTCCAGTTATCTATGGTTTAGCAATGGGTGGAAGCATCGGCACACGCCAAGTCTTTGAAAAATTAAATGATGAACTGAAGATGGTTATGCAGCTTGCTGGAACTCAAACTGTTGAAGATATCAGAAACTTCACTTTACGTCACAATCCATACGATTCTTCTATTCCGTTCGATCAGAATGCCCTTCGCTTAGACTAAGCAATAGATTAGCAAACAAGGAATAACCTTTGTTACCCTGAGATAGGGAGCAAAGGTTTTTTGTGTTTGACTTATCACTATGACTTTTCTTTTTTATTAAAATATTAAAAAGCAAAACTTCTTACATTATTACTATTTGGGATTTATTTTATTGGAAAAATATGGTTAAATGCTCAAATATTATTAATATGAAATGAGTTATTAATTAATTTAAAAATAACTTCATTTTAGTCCAATTTAGGAGGAAGTTAAGTGGAGAAGAAACAACGTTTTTCCCTTCGAAAACACAAATTAGGGACGGTTTCAGTTTTAATTGGAAGTCTGTTATTCCTTGCAACAAGTAGCATATCAGCAGAGGAGGTAGCAACTACCAGCCTAACGGCTAACGGAAGTGTCACTCAGTTGCCAGCGCAAGAGCATCAGGCTAAAGAGTCTCCGGTTTTACCCGTGCCTGCAACAAAGGATTCAGACATGGCAGGGGAGGTTGGAGTTGACGTTGGTAAAGGTGCTCAACCACCAATAGAATCAGCCACACAAGAAGATAATGGAACAAATAAGGGTGGTGAGGTAACAGACCTTCATCAGACCTCGGAGTTGCCTCCAGTCAATAGGGATGTTCATGACTGGGTTAAGACAAAAGGAGCCTGGGATAGAGGATTCAAAGGTCAAGGCAAGGTGATTGCGATTATTGATACTGGCATTGATGCTAATCATCAAGCTATGCGCTTAACCGATGTGTCCACGGCAAAAGTAACTTCCAAAGCAGCTATGGAAGAACGTAAAAAAGCAGCTGGCATCCAGTATGGGGTGTGGTTAACTTATAAAGTGATCTTTGCTCATAATTATGTGGAAAATAATGACAAGGTCAAAGAAGTTAAGTTTGATTTGTTTGGTGAGGAAGAGTTGGAAGGCCTTGATATCAAGGTTGATGTTCAAAAAGTTAAGTCATCCAAGCATTATCGTCCACAAGCGGTTGAGCCTCCAAAAGAAACGGTTATTAAGATAGAGGATATTCAGGGATCACTTGAGATTGACTGGCCAGAAATAGATGATGACACCAAATACGAATCACATGGCATGCACGTTACGGGGATTGCCGCAGGAAATGGCATCGAAGCAGCAGCTACTGGAGAGGGCTTTTTAGGAATTGCTCCAGAAGCACAGGTCATGTTCATGCGTGTTTTTGCAAATGATGTCATGGGAACAGGGGACTCTCTTCATTAAGGCTATTGAAGACGCAGTGGCTCTAGGAGCTGATGCCATCAACCTTAGCCTTGGATCTGCCAACGGTTCCCAACTTAGTGGTAACCGAGCTCTTATGGAGGCTATTGAAAAGGCAAAACAAGCAGGCGTATCTGTGGTAGTTGCCGCAGGAAATGAGCGCGTGTTTGGTTCTGATCACGATGATCCTTTTGTGACTAATCCTGATTATGGCCTAGTGGGCTCTCCGTCGACAGGTCGTACGCCAACGTCTGTAGCGGCCATTAATAACAAATGGGTCATTGAACGCTTAATGACCGTTGAAGGGTTACAGGATCGTGCTGATCTTAACAATGGTAAAGCGATTTATGTAGAATCTGTTGATTTTAAAGATATCAAAAACAGCCTTGGTTATGACTTGTCCTATCCGTTTGTGTATATTGAGCAATTAACAGAAGCGGGTTACACAGCTAAGGATATTAAAGATAAAATCGTTTTAATTGAACGTGATCCAGAGAAAACCTATGATGACATGATTGCACAAGCCAAAGCCCATGGCGCCGTAGGTGTTGTCATGTTTAACAATGTCCCAGGTCAGGCTAATCGTTTGATACGTTTAAATCCTCATGGGATGGTGCTTCCACTTGCCTTTATATCTCATGAATTTGGTAAGGCTATGTCAACCTTAAATGGGAATGGGACAGGAAATTTAATGTTTGATAGCAGCTTATCAAAAGCGCCTAGTCAAAAGGGCAATGAGATGAACCATTTTTCAAATTGGGGACTGACTTCGGATGGCTATTTGAAACCTGATGTAACAGCACCCGGTGGGGATATTTACTCAACTTATAATGATAATCACTATGGTAGCCAAACGGGGACCAGTATGGCTGCTCCTCAAATTGCAGGAGCTAGCCTATTGATTAAACAATATCTTGAGCAAATTAAGCCTGATCTGCCAAAAGACCAAGTAGCAGATTTGGTTAAAAATATCATGATGAGTAATGCTCAGGTCCATGTGAATCCAGTGTCAAATGTCACAACATCCCCACGTCAGCAAGGAGCTGGCTTACTGAATCTTGAGGCGGCGGTAAGCAGTGGCCTTTATGTAACAGGAAAAGACAACTACGGCAGCATCTCTTTGGGGAATGTCACAGATAATTTTTCATTTGAGGTAACTGTTCATAATTTATCTCAAGAAGCTAAAAGCTTGCGCTATGAGACAGAGTTGTTAACAGATAAAGTCAATCCTGAAGAAGGGCGATTTACCCTGACCTCTCGCTTGCTAAAAATCTATCCGGGTGAAATCATTGAAGTTCCTGCTAATGGTCAAAAAACAATCACTATCACTCTGGATGCGTCAGCTTTCACAGAAGAGCTAAGTCAGCAAATGCCAAACGGTTATTATTTAGAAGGATTTGTGCGTTTTGTGGATAGTAACAATCAACAAAACAACCAGGTTACGATTCCTTTTGTAGGATTTAAAGGCGAGTTTGAAAACCTTGCAGTCGTCGAAGAATCAATTTACCAGCTAAAAGCTAAAGGAGAAAAAGGCTTTTATTTTGATGAGTCAGGCCCTAAAGATGATATCTATGTTGGTAAACATTTCACCGGCTTAGTGACATTAGGAACAGATACTAATGTCTCGACAGCGACTATCTCAGATAATGGCTTGCATACTCTTGGGACATTTAGAAATCAAGATGGTAAATTCATCTTAGGTCGAAATAATCAAGGACAGCCTGTCTTAGCGATTTCACCAAATGGAGATCATCATCAAGATTTTGCTGCTTTTACAGCAGTCTTTTTACGGAAATACCAAGGTCTAAAAGCCAGCGTTTATCAAGCCAGTGACAAGGAACATCAATCTCCTCTTTGGCTTAGCCCGAAAAGTTTTAAAGGGGATAAAAACTTTAACAGTGATATTCGTTTTGCGAAATCAACGACCCTATTAGAAACAGAATTTTCTGGCAAATCTTCAACAGGTGCTGATTTACCGGATGGTCATTACCATTATGTGGTATCTTATTACCCAGACGTGGTCGGTGCCAAGCGTCAGGAAATGACGTTTGAGTTAATTTTAGATCGTCAAAAACCTCTTTTAAATCAGGCAACATTTGATCCAAGGACCAATCAATTCAGTCCCACGGCCATAGAAGATCTTGGTCCGTCAGGTGTTCTAAGAGATAGTGTCTTTTACTTGGAAACTAAAGATAACAAACCTTACACCATTAGCATTAACAATGGTTACAAATATGTTTCTGTAGCAGACAATAAACAATTTGTGGCTCGTCAAGCAGATGGTAGTTTCATCTTGCCGCTTGATAAGGCAGCACTAGGTAACTTTTATTATATGGTGGGAGACTTTGCAGGTAACATTGCCATTGCTAAATTAGGGGATCATTTACCAAAAACTATCGGCAATGACTTGGTGCATCTGACACTGACAGATGGTAATTATCAGAAAAAAGTTGGTTACGAGGATAATCTTGACATGGTAGCAACTGACACCGGATTGGTTACCAACCAAGCTCAGCTAGCCGTCAGCCACCGCAATCGTCCTCACAGTCAATTGGTGACACTAAAACAAGACTTCTTTATTTCACCAAATGACGATGGTAATAAAGACTTTGTAGCTTTCAAAGGATTGCCAAACAAGACCTATAATAACTTACAGGTCACGGTTTTTGCTGCAGAAGATCAACAACGTTTAACGCCTATTTGGTTCAGTCAACCAGGTGCAGACCTATCAGATATTGTAAGTACTGCTTGGCGTGGAATCACTGCTGGAGGTGAGAAAGTTCTATCTGGCAGCTACCAATACGTTATCACCTATCATGATGCCAATAATCACGCGCAGGAGAAGGTTTTCAAAGTATCAGTGAATCATAACAAAACAATCCTGACGCAAGGGAGTTTCCGTAAGGATAATGACGTTGAATTCTTCACTCCAGGGCAGCCACAGGCGATTAGTAGCTCAGGGATTGCTCGTGTCGAGGTGTTCTGTCTCACTAAGAAAAATGGTCGACTATTTGATGTGACCGAGTCCCAACATTCTGTTACTGTTACTGATAACAAGGTTCTGATTCCTCAAAATGAAGACGGCTCTTATACCATTTCAACAGTAGAGGGCGTATCTCTAGGAGATTATTATTACCTTGTGGAAGATAAGTCTGGTAATATTGCTTTTACGACGCTGCAGAATCTAAGAGCGGTTGGTCAAGGAAAAGGGGGCTTAAGTTTAGCGCTAGATGTAAATGCTCTAGAAGGAAAACACCCAATTAGCTTTACCTATCTTGTCCGCGATGCAGCTGGTAAACCGATTGAGACCTTAGATTATTTCAACCAATCAGCTAACAGCCTGATATTACCATTTGGACAATATACGGTTGAACTGTTGACTTATGACACTAATCTTGTTGAGCTGCAATCTGACAAGGTAGTTAGCTTTACCTTAACGGAAGATAACCCTTTCCAACACATTGCCTTTGCGATGGCAAAAATGGATTCTTCTCAAGTGACGGTTCATTTTGATCGCTTGTTACCAGAAGGCAGTCAGGTTAGTCTTAAAACGCCTCAAGGACACTTGATTCCTCTCAAGCAATCTCTATATGTTCCAAAGGCTTATGGAAAAACAGTTAGAGATGGCAGTTACCAACTTGTGGTAACCCTGCCAAAAGGCTATCGTGTTGAGGGAGAGACAAGGGTGCAGGCTAAACAAAATGAAGTTCATGAGTTAGCCTTACGCCTAGTGAAGGATGCAAGTGAGCAGTTGCTTGTCTCAGATGATCATCAACAGGGGATTACCTCAGTTGAGACGAACACAGAGAGTTCTGCGGTACCGACGATGGTAAGCCCTTCACACAATCAGAAAAAGTCAGAAGCGGCAGTTCAATTACCAACAACAGGTGATAAGGCACTGGTGAAATGGAGTATACTTGGCTTCTTACTGATTAGTTTAGCCGCTCTATTTAGCCGTAAAAAAATGGATTAACATTTCTGAAGGTTTAAAACTAAAAAACTAGTACTTTTGTTTAAATTGAAGGCAAGTATCTAACAGACCAAGAAAAGTTGAAGAGGGAGTGGTAAAAGGCCATTCCTTCTTTGATTTTTAAGGTTTCTTAACATTTTTTAAGGTGAAATATGATAAAATACAATAAAGAAAAGCTTTTAGATTAAGGGTTTCATTTGGTTAGGAGGTTATTATGATGAAAAAAAGGCTATCGCTGATATTATTTGGGCTAGACTTCCTCTTGCTAGCAGCATGTTACTGGATTTACTTGCCAGCTTTAAATATATGGAGTTTAGCTTTCTGGTCTTTTGTGATTTTTGCTCTGATTCTATTATTAATCACTTTGGTTATCCTATCAGCCTTTGATATGACAACGACGGTAACCCGTTCCTTTAAACAAGGGCTTGGTCGTAAAGATGTCACGGGCAGTTTTTCCAAGCATTCCTTAACGGGTTCGGTGAAGTGGCTGAGCTTAGTCATTGTAATGCTTGTAGGGATTCTCTCATTGATTACAGTGGTTAACACAAAACTCTTTCGTGCCAAGTCTTATGCCCAGGTTATTGAGGTTAAAAACGCCGACTTCAACAAGGATTTTCCAGAAACGGATTTATCAGCGCTAGCTTTATTGGACCGTGATTCTGCCGAAAAAATTGGCGATACTTATTTAGGAACCATTGATAAAGTTTCTCAGTTTGGTATTTCAGACGAATACCGTCAGATCACTATCGGTAAGCGCCCTTACCGCGTCTCACCTCTGGAATACAAGTCTTTTTGGAAATGGGTGACCAACCGTCAAGAGGGAATTGATTACTATGTCAAGGTTAATCAGACTACAGGTAAAGCAGAACTAGTCAAATTAAACAAGGCCATGAAGTATTCTCATTCAGAATATCTCTTGCGTGACACCATGAGGCATTTGCGTTTCCAATACCCAATGACCATTTTTGCTGATCCATCTTTTGAGGTAGACGATAATGGCAATCCTTATTATGTCGCAACAACTTATGCACCAAAATTTGGCTTATCCTCACAAGACCCAACAGGAGTCATCTTACTGGATGCTGTTAGTGGGAAGTCTAAATACTATAACTTGAAATCAGTACCTAGATGGGTAGACCGTGTTTACTCTTCTGAGAATGTGTTAGAAAGGGTTAATGATCATTACACCTATCAAAATGGCTACTGGAATACCATCTTTAGTCAAACAGGCGTCAAACAAACGACTGATAGTTACAATTACATCACCATTGGTTCTGACATTTACCTCTACACAGGTATTACATCAGCAACGGCCGATTCGTCAAATCTTGGCTTTATCTTGGTTAATATGCGGACAAGAGAAATTACCAATTACAAGTTGGCTTCGGCCACTGAACGCTCTGCCATGAAATCTGCAGAAGGAGAAGTACAAGAGAAAAACTATTCGGCAACTGCACCGACGCTTGTTAAACTGAACGACAAAGCCTATTATTTGATTTCATTAAAAGACGCGGCAGGTCTCGTTAAGTCCTATGCCCTTGTAGATGCTGAAGATTACCAGCAAGTTACCGTCAATAATGACATTCAGACCCTCATCGCTCAGTTTACGGATCGTGATACCAGTTCCTTGTCCTCAGCCACTGTTTCTCAGAAAAAAGCTAAGATGGTTTCGGGACAGGTTGAACAATTAGCCAGCCAAATCATTTCAGGAACAACCGTTTATTACCTTGCTTCTGATGGCAATGTGTATAAAGTCAAAGCAAGTAGTGAGACGACAGATCTTTTGCCCTTCTTAAAAGTTGGCGATCACTTCGAAGCAGAAATGATAGATGATCATTTTCTTAAAGGATTTACCATAGTGGAACCAAATGACCAGCAATAATAGGAGAGACAATCAAAAAAGCAAGTGACAAACTTGCTTTTTTGATGTCAGAATAGGGAAGTAAAGCTGCTGAGGAAGTAGCTGAGAGGCTTGATTTAACAGGCTTTATGTGCTATACTAAGCCTATCATTTGGAGGGTCATCACCTTTGTTAAGAACGGAGTACCTAGTGATGTGCTTACCGAGAAAGGTAGTAAACTCTCCTTAAAGCGAGCAAAATACTGTTCTTCAGTATTTTTTCTTTTGCAATGTGAGGTTAGAAAAGGGGATTAAAAGGGCAATTATGTCGAGAAAGAAACGAAAAAAATATCAAGTTTATGAGGGGTTGCGATGTGCCATGATGCTCTGTTTTATCAGTGGCTATGTCAATGCCTTCACCTATATGACCCAAGGCAAACGCTTTGCCGGTGTGCAAACAGGGAATCTGTTATCTTTTGCTATCCGTTTGTCAGAAAAGCAACTGGAAGAGGCGCTACAATTTTTACTTCCCATGCTCGTTTTTATGCTTGGGCAGTCTTTTACCTACTTCATGCACCGCTGGGCAAAGCAAAAAGGATTACACTGGTACTTATTATCAAGCTTTATCTTAACAGGGATTGCTTTTGGAACAGCCTTATTCACGCCTTTTCTCCCTTCCAATTTTACGGTGGCAGCCTTGGCTTTTTTTGCTTCTATTCAAGTGGACACCTTTAAGACCTTACGAGGGGCTAGCTATGCTAATGTCATGATGACAGGAAACATCAAAAATGCCGCCTATTTATTGACCAAGGGACTTTATGAAAAGAATCAAGAGATTACCCATATTGGTCGGAACACCTTGATTGTGATTTTATCCTTTGCCTGCGGAGTGGTTTGCTCCACCATCTTGTCCTTAACTTATGATGAATATGCTCTCACACCTATCTTGATTCCGCTGCTGTATGTCAATTATTTATTGGCTCAGGAATTCTACCATATTCAAACGAAAATCAAACCCATTAAAAGAGCTTAAGCCGAAGTCACATCAATTGATCTAAAGCCTCTATCTTTGAAGAGATAACAGTTTTTCCTTAGAAAGGTAGGTTTTGTTCGTCTCTAAAATATGGTATAATAAACCATTAATGGCTGTTTGTTTTCAGCTAACCTTTTCTTAACAGGAGACTGATAAAGAAGGTTTCATTTGCCTTGATAAACGGTGTTTCAACAGAAAACCACGAGGTCTGATACGATATATCTCAATCCTACTTTCATCTGAGTATGATTTTGAAAGGAAACTATGATGAAAAAACCATTTTACATTACGACACCCATCTATTACCCATCTGGTAAATTACACATCGGTTCTGCCTACACCACCATTGCCTGTGATGTTTTGGCACGCTACAAGCGCCTAATGGGACATGAAGTCTTCTATCTCACAGGACTTGATGAACATGGGCAAAAAATTCAAACCAAGGCAGCAGAAGCAGGCATTAGCCCTCAAACCTATGTTGATAACATGGCAAAGGATGTCAAAGACCTTTGGCAATTGCTAGATATTTCTTATGATAAATTTATCCGGACAACTGACGATTACCACGAAGAGGTCGTTGCTGCTGTTTTTGAAAAATTACTGGCGCAAGATGACATTTACCTTGGTGAATACTCTGGTTGGTATTCTGTCTCTGATGAAGAATTCTTCACTGAAAGCCAACTAGAAGAAGTTTTTAGAGATGAAGACGGTAAGGTTATTGGAGGGATTGCTCCTTCAGGTCACCAAGTAGAGTGGGTATCAGAAGAATCTTACTTCCTACGCCTTAGCAAATACGCTGACCGTCTCGTAGCCTTCTTTAAAGAGCAACCTGACTTTATCCAACCAGATGGTCGTATGAATGAAATGTTGAAAAACTTTATTGAGCCAGGTCTAGAAGATCTAGCAGTCAGTCGTACTACCTTCACTTGGGGTGTACCTGTTCCATCAAACCCAAAACACGTGGTTTATGTGTGGATTGATGCCCTCCTAAACTATGCGACAGCCCTTGGTTATGGTCAAACGGACCATGCTAACTTTGACAAATTCTGGAATGGAACGGTTTTCCACATGGTTGGAAAAGATATCTTGCGTTTCCACAGTATCTATTGGCCAATCTTGTTGATGATGCTTGATCTACCAATGCCAGAACGCTTAATTGCCCATGGTTGGTTTGTTATGAAAGACGGTAAAATGTCTAAATCAAAAGGCAATGTCGTTTACCCAGAAATGTTAGTTGAGCGATTTGGACTGGATCCACTTCGTTATTACCTCATGCGTTCCTTGCCGGTTGGTTCAGACGGTACCTTTACCCCTGAAGATTATGTGGGTCGTATTAACTATGAATTGGCCAACGATCTTGGTAATTTATTGAATCGTACCGTTGCGATGATCAACAAGTATTTTGATGGCACGGTGCCAGCTTACGTTGAAAACGGGACTGCCTTTGATACTGAGTTAAGTCAGTTGATCGATGCTCAGTTGGCCGACTATCATAAGTACATGGAAGCGGTGGATTACCCACGCGCCTTAGAAGCCATTTGGACTATCATTGCTCGTACCAACAAATACATTGATGAGACAGCTCCTTGGGTGCTAGCTAAAGAAGATGGAGACAAAGCTCAATTGGCCTGTGTCATGGCACACTTGGCAGCCAGCTTGCGTGTGGTTGCTCATTTGATTCAACCATTTATGATGGAAACATCAGCTGCTATCATGGCACAACTTGGCTTGGAACCTGTTTCTGATTTGTCAGTTCTTGCTTTAGCAGATTTTCCTGACAATACAAAGGTTGTTGCCAAAGGGACACCGATTTTCCCACGTCTTGACATGGAAGCTGAAATCGACTATATCAAAGCTCAAATGGGTAGTAGCTCAGCTATTTCCCAAGAAAAAGAATGGATACCTGAAGATGTCGAGCTCAAATCTGAAAAAGACGACATCAAATTTGAAACCTTCGATGCTGTGGAAATTCGTGTGGCAGAAGTCAAGGAAGTATCAAAAGTGGAAGGTTCCGATAAATTGCTTCGTTTTAGATTAGATGCAGGGGATGGGGAAGACCGTCAAATCTTGTCAGGTATTGCCAAATTCTATCCCAACGAACAAGAATTAGTTGGCAAAAAACTACAAATTGTTGCTAATCTCAAACCTCGTAAAATGATGAAAAAATACATCAGTCAAGGGATGATTCTATCAGCAGAGCATGGGGATCAGCTAACGGTTTTAACCGTTGATCCATCTGTCCCAAATGGAAGTGTGATTGGTTAAATTCCAGAAGTTGCTAACTGAAACTATTTTAAGCATTACAAAACATGAAAAAGGTCGTGGACGATTGTCCCGGCCTTTTTGTCTTGCATACATACAGACATATAAAAACCTTGGTTTTGTCACTCTAGAATTACCTTTTGTCCCCTAAAAAATGATTCTGTTCGTTTGTTTGTTTTTTTACATAAGCTTTACAACTACAGTATGAGGGTGTTGGAGAAGTCTTGCTACTATATATTGTCATAAAAATATTGCAAAGCACTATATCTTGTGGTATCATGGTTTTATAAAAATTAAGTATGCTTAATTTTTCGAGAAAAAACGAACAGTGATGGTTGTTCAATAAGACAGTTGATAACATTCTAAATAGGAATGTTCAAGCACCTAACATTTACCAATAGAAAAGCGCTGCTTAAATGCAAGTCTTTTTGTGCTACTTAAAACTCAGTGACGTTCTTTCTCTCATCTAGTGACATCTTAGGCTTAATGGCACTAGTTACTCTTGTGAAAATATAAGCCTTGAAGGAGACGAATGACTCAACATTACTATGAGCGATCTCAATCGCCAATTGATTACGCCTTATCTAAGACCAAAAAGCAGTTGCGTTCGGTTAACTGGAATCACCTCAATGACGACAAAGATTTGGAGGTTTGGAACCGTGTCACCCAGAATTTTTGGTTACCTGAAAAAGTCCCTGTTTCTAATGACCTAACCTCTTGGCGGTCTCTAGGTGAGGACTGGCAGCAATTAATCACCAGAACTTATACTGGTTTAACGCTGCTAGATACGGTGCAAGCAACTGTTGGAGATGTGGCACAAATTCAGCATTCACAAACAGACCATGAGCAAGTCATCTACACGAATTTTGCCTTTATGGTTGCCATTCACGCACGGTCTTACGGGACAATTTTTTCGACTCTTTGCAGCAGCGAACAAATTGAAGAAGCTCATGAATGGGTGGTTTCCACTCAAAGTCTACAAGAACGAGCGCGTGTCTTAATCCCCTACTATACTGGCAATGATCCGTTGAAGTCAAAAGTGGCAGCAGCCATGATGCCAGGTTTCTTATTGTACGGCGGCTTTTACCTTCCTTTTTACTTATCAGCTCGCGGGAAAATGCCAAACACCTCTGACATCATTCGCCTCATTTTGCGGGATAAGGTGATTCACAATTATTACAGTGGCTATAAATACCAACAAAAAGTAGCAGGTCTTAGTCCAGAAAAACAGGCTGAGATGAAGACCTTTGTGTTTGACTTGCTCTATGAGTTGATTGATCTTGAAAAAGCTTATTTAAAAGAATTGTACGATGGTTTTGACTTGGCAGAAGACGCTATTCGTTTCAGCCTCTATAACGCTGGAAAGTTTCTTCAAAATTTGGGATACGAGTCGCCATTTACAGAAGAAGAAACGCGCGTTTCACCAGAAGTTTTTGCCCAGCTATCCGCGCGTGCAGATGAAAATCATGACTTTTTCTCAGGAAATGGTTCTTCTTATGTCATGGGCATAACAGAAGAAACCACCGATGACGATTGGGAGTTTTAAGGGATGGCAGAGCTGATTATTGTTTATTTTTCATCTAAGTCCAATAACACCCATCGCTTCGTGCAAAAATTAGGGTTGCCCGCCCAACGTATCTCGATAGATGATAGCCCAGTTGAGGTAGGTGTTGACTACCTACTGATTGTACCAACCTATGCTGCGGGCGGTTCAGATGCTAAAGGAGCAGTGCCTAAACAAGTCATTCACTTTCTCAATAACCCTACTAATCGTAAGCATTGTAAGGGAGTGATTTCTTCTGGAAATACCAATTTTGGAGATACCTTTGCCATTGCAGGACCTATCATTTCTCAAAAATTACAGGTGCCTCTTTTACACCAATTTGAGCTATTAGGAACCACTACAGATGTCAAAAAGGTACAGGCGATTTTTGCCCGCTATCAACATCAGAAACATCCAAAACTTAAAAACAGACCGATGAATACAATACAGAAAGGACAACCTCATGTCACACCCCAATGAGTCATACCTCTCATTCAATGCCTTAACCCGCTTTAAAAAAACAGACGGAAGCTACCATTTTGATAGCGATGCCATTGCTGTTGAGCGCTACCTAGACGAACAGATTTCTCCCAATCGAATGATGTTTCCATCTTTAGAAGAGAAACTAGCTTATCTCATTAAGGAAGGCTATTATGAGCAAGCTATCTTTGATCCCTATCCTGATGACGTTATCAAGGAAGCCTTTCAATATGCCTACCAACAAGACTATCGTTTTTTAAACTTGATGGGAGCCATGAAATTTTACCAATCTTATGCCTTAAAAACTTTAGATGGCAAGTATTATCTAGAAACAGTTGAAGACCGTGTGGTCATGAATGCTCTCTTTTTAGCAAATGGGGATCAAACGTTACTATTTAACTTGATAAAGGACATGTTACACAGGCGATTTCAACCAGCAACACCAACTTTTTTAAATGCTGGTAAAAAACGACGGGGAGAATATATCTCTTGCTACCTTCTGCGTATTGAAGATAACATGGAATCCATTTCACGAGCAATAGGGACCAGTCTTCAACTGTCTAAGAGAGGAGGAGGGGTGGCCTTATGCTTGACCAACCTACGAGAAATTGGGGCACCGATTAAAGGAATTGAAAATCAGGCAACGGGTATCGTTCCTGTCATGAAATTATTAGAAGATTCCTTTTCCTACGCCAACCAATTAGGACAGCGTCAAGGTGCAGGTGCCGTTTACCTACATGCCCATCACCCAGAAGTTCTTACCTTTTTGGATACCAAAAGAGAAAATGCCGATGAGAAAATTCGTATCAAGTCACTAGCCTTAGGGTTAGTTATTCCAGATATTACCTTTCAATTGGCAAAAGAAAACAAAGAAATGGCCCTCTTTTCGCCATACGATATTAAACGCGTTTATGGTAAGGACATGTCAGACATTTCCATCACAGAGGAATATAACAAACTGTTAGCCAATCCAGCCATTAAAAAGACCTATATCAGCGCTAGAAAACTTTTCCAATTGATTGCAGAATTGCATTTTGAATCTGGGTACCCTTACCTCTTGTTTGATGATACGGTCAATCAGCGTAATCCTCATGCTCAAAAAGGACGGATTGTCATGTCAAATTTATGTTCTGAAATTGCTCAAGTGAGTACAGAAAGTACCTACAACGATGATCTGAGCTTCAAAGACATTGGAGAAGACATTTGTTGTAATCTGGGGTCAATCAATATCGCTGAAGCCATGGCTAATGCCAAACACTTTAGCCAGCTAATCACGACAAGTATCAGAGCTTTAGATCAAGTATCAAGAGCTTCTGATTTGTCTTGCGCCCCTTCTATTGAAAAAGGCAATGCAGCTAATCACGCTGTTGGCCTAGGAGCAATGAATTTACATGGCTTTTTGGCAACCAATCATCTTTACTATGATTCAGAAGAAGCTGTTGACTTTACAGATTTGTTTTTCCATACTATGGCCTATCACGCTTTTAAAGCCTCTTGTCAATTGGCTAAAGAAAAGGGGGCTTTTGCAGATTTTGAACAGTCGACCTATGCCGATGGTTCTTACTTTAAGCAGTATGTGATAGAAGATGCCAAACCTAAAACAAAACGGATTGCTGCCTTGTTAAAAAGTTATGGCTTCCAATTACCAACTGTTGCTGATTGGAAGGCATTGGTAAGGGATATTCAAACCTATGGCTTAGCCAATGCACATTTATTGGCTGTCGCTCCGACAGGGTCAATCAGTTACTTATCTTCTTGCACTCCAAGTTTACAGCCAGTTGTTGCTCCTGTTGAAGTGCGTAAAGAGGGGAATTTAGGTAGAATTTATGTCCCGGCTTATCAGATTAATCAAGAAAATTATGCTTATTATGAACGTGGGGCCTATGAAATGGGTCCAGAACCCATTATTAAGATTGTAGCAGCAGCTCAAAAACATGTGGATCAGGCCATTTCATTGACTTTATTTATGACTGATCAGGCTACCACACGTGATCTTAACCGTTCTTATATTCAAGCTTTTAAACTAAAATGTGCTTCGATTTATTATGTTCGAGTGAGACAAGAAGTTTTAGCAGGCAGTGAGCAATACGACGAGGATAGCCAGTTGGATAGTGTAGATAAAAATGGGCTTACAGACACAATCAATGAGTGTCAAAGTTGCATGATTTAGAGGAGTTGCATTGAAAAGTAAGTAAAGGAGTTTGAGAGCGATCTCAGCTCCTTTTAGCCTTTTTAAAATCGCATTAAAACAGAAGTTATTCTCACTGATTATCCTTAAACAAACAACTGTCGAAATAGTTAGAAAATTTTGGAAAAAATGTGGTATTTCTTCTAAATTTTGTTATAATAAAAACCAACTATTCAAATGAAGAGCGTTAATACCTGGTCATTAGGATTGCTACACTCATTTGAAAGGGTATGATTTATGGAAAGGATGCTAGTCACGCGATTAGCATAAGTGGTCGCCTATGGTAAAAAAAGGCTTTTTAACAGGATTACTCTTATTTGGTATTTTTTTCGGAGCAGGGAATCTCATTTTTCCACCAGCTTTGGGAGTGGCATCAGGTCAAGACTTTTGGCCAGCTATTCTAGGATTTTGTTTATCAGGTGTTGGCTTAGCTATTTTGACCTTGCTTTTAGGTACCGTGACGAATGGTGGCTACAAGACAGAAATGGCTCAAAAGTTTAGTCCCTGGTTTTCGCTCACATTCCTTGTTATCCTTTATTTAACTATTGGACCCTTGTTTGCTATTCCGAGAACGGCAACTGTTTCTTTCGAAGTTGGTTTGAGCCCAATTGTGGGGCACAGTCCTATCGCTTTATTGCTCTTTTCCGCTTGTTTTTTTGTGGCCGCCTATTTGCTTGCTATTCGACCAAATGGTATTTTAGATAGTGTAGGTAAACTCTTGACACCAGCATTTGCCCTGCTCATTTTATTACTTGTCCTAGTAGGAGCTGTTGTTTATGGCCATAACGATAGTGCTAAAACAAGTGTTGAGTATGCAGGGAAAGCTTTTGGGACTGGTATTCTTGCTGGTTATAATACTCTCGATGCCCTGGCGGCTGTTGCCTTTTGTTTGGTGGCCACAGAAACCCTCAAGAAATTTGGATTTCAAAGTAAAAAAGAATACCTCTCGACTATTTGGGTAGTAGGCATTGTTACCAGCGTCGCTTTTAGTATCTTGTATATCGGTCTGGGCTTTTTGGGAAATAAGTTTCCTGTCCCAGCAGATGTCTTGGCTGATCCTAATATTAATAAGGGAGCTTACGTGCTGTCACAAGCTTCTTACCATTTATTTGGTTCCTTTGGCCGCTTCTTCTTAAGTATTATGGTTACTCTGACTTGCTTTACTACAACGGTTGGATTGATTGTGTCGGTCTCTGAATTCTTTGCTAAAAGCTTCCGTTTTGGTAGCTACACGTTTTTTGCTAGTGTTTTTACCTTTGTTGGCTTTTTGATTGCTAATTTAGGTTTGAATGCTGTAATTACCTTTTCTATTCCAGTGCTGACTCTCCTTTACCCAATTGTTATCGTGATGGTACTGATTATTTTGATGAACAAATGGGTTCCCTTATCTAAAAAAGGAATGTCTCTGACCATTGGTTTGGTGACCTTAGTCTCCTTTATTGAGGTCTTAGCTAGCCAAGTTCACCAAGACGCCTTAACACATTTAGTGGAACTACTGCCTTTTCACGCGGTTTCAATGGGATGGTTGTTACCAACGCTTCTTGGCTTAGTCGTTGCCTTGCTATTACCAGATAAACAAAAGGGCACATCATTTGATTTAAGCCAATTCGATTAACCAGATAAGGAACTAAACAATCTAAATGATAAACATCAGCACCCTGAACGCTAGAGTTAACCTCTAACGTTCAGGGTGCTTTTATCATGTTTGACGGTTGTCAAGTGTTAAGCAGATTGTCAGAAACTGGGAGTTTAAGGATAAAGGATAGGATTATAATGGCTAGGTATTGTTGGATTTATCCTATGGACAAGGTATTTATTAAAACAGGAGAAAAAATGAGTAGGACAAGCGTTGAAGGTCTTTGTGAGAATTTATAATGAGCATAAAATGATATTATGTAATATAAAAATGAGTTTTATATTATTTTTTTAAAATTATTTGCTATAATAAAAGCGTACTCGACAGTACAAGGATATATGAGAGAGGTATACATCATGTCAAAATACAAGATTGCTGGATTAACAGCGATTACTACAATGTTTTTCATCACTGGCGGTGCCGTAAGCGCTGATAACGTTACTTTACAGTTTGAAGGACCAACTTCTTACAAAGTTTCAGACCCATGTGAGGTTACGTCTGAAACTGTTAAAGCAACTTTTGAAGGGGCAACTCATCGAACTTCAGACCCTTGTCTTGCTGAAGAAAGAATTCCTTCAGTAACCAGAGAAAACTTTGTGAACTATGCAGGGTCAGGTGACCGAGGAACAGAGGGCAGCTTTTCTCCAGAGTTGCACGAGAAACTCGCAAAGCTTAAACTCCCTTACTTCTTCCAATTTAATAACCGTTGATCTTCTAATAGTTGATAAGGCTGAGAATTGATAAGACAAAGACCAAGTGAACAAATTTGGTCTTTTTTGATGATAGCCATTTCTTTCAGTTGGGTCATCTTTTGCCTCAGTTGGATAGCTTAACAGCTGGTTTTAGATTCTCTCGAAGCATGTCTGTTTCAAGTGGACATTCTCGGACAAATAGGCTTCTCTCCAATGGTAAAAAAGAGAGCCTTATGCTATAATTGTCGCAATAACCCCTCTTTTTTGCGCAGTGCCCTAAAAGAGAAGAGGTCAAGCAGTTTCCTATGATAATTGGGACTGACAAGAAGACAACACCTCACAATCGTTAACAGAGACAAAGGAGAAAACCATGACATTTGAAGAGATTTTACCAGGCCTCAAAGCAAAGAGAAAATATGTTCGGACAGGCTGGGGAGG
The DNA here is from genome assembly GCF_056500955.1 of Streptococcus sp. F2. Lineage (NCBI taxonomy): Bacteria > Bacillati > Bacillota > Bacilli > Lactobacillales > Streptococcaceae > Streptococcus > Streptococcus sp. F2. The sequence continues at coordinate 80,546 of NZ_JBWKAI010000001.1, read as the reverse complement.
CGCTGAAAACTATGTCCAACTCTTTGATAGCATCGAACAAAATGGCCAAGCACTTGAAGTAACGCCTTACTTCTTGATTAATGTGTCTGGCGAGGGAGAGGGCTTCTCCATGTGGGCACCAACCCCATGTGATGTGCTAGCCACCGATTGGGTAGAAGTTCATGACTAAACGCGTCCTCATCACAGGAGTATCATCAGGCATCGGCCTAGCGCAGGCTCGTCTTTTTTTGGAGAATGGCTACGCAGTCTATGGCGTTGACAAGTCGGCTAAGCCTGACTTGCCCGGTAACTTTCAGTTTTTACAACTGGACCTTAGCGGCGATTTAGCTGCGCTTCACGACTTTGCACCGCATGTGGACATCTTATGCCACACCGCAGGAATCCTAGACGACTATAAGCCCTTACTTGATATTAGTGATGCCGATATTGACAAAATTTTTCAGGTCAACCTTTTTGCTACTATCCGAATTACTCGCCGTTACTTACCCCAAATGGTTGCTAATGGTTCTGGCATTATCATCAACATGTGTTCTATTGCCAGTTTTTTAGCAGGAGGTGGCGGAGTAGCTTATACAGCTAGCAAGCACGCCTTGGCAGGTTTTACCCGTCAGCTAGCTCTTGATTATGCCAAGTCTGGTATTCAGGTTTTTGGCATTGCACCAGGCGCCGTTAAAACGGCCATGACACAAGCGGATTTTGAACCTGGAGGCTTGGCTCAATGGGTGGCCGATGAAACTCCGATTGGGCGCTGGTTAGACCCAGCAGAAATTGCTGATCTTACCCTCTACTTAGCTTCAGGAAAAGCAGGAGCGATGCAGGGAGAAATCCTTAAAGTTGATGGTGGCTGGAGTTTGAAATGACCAAGTATATTGAGATTGGCTTGGGCAATTCTTGGTTGGTTCGCACAGAATACGAAAAAGATGATGGAACGGAAGTTGAGGTTAGAGGTATTTCAGGAGCTGTTCATCCGAGGTCTATTTACCTTAGAATTTGGCTGGGTTATACCGTTTGGATTTTGGATTTCAAAGAAGGATTTAAACAGCAAACTAAGTCTCGTAAGTCCTTCAAATGTGTTGTTGGCATTGTATCAGAGCTTTGAAAGATAAAGGAGAAAAATGACAGCAGAAGAATTATGGCAGGCCTATCAAAAGATTAATCCTGGTATTGGTGATGAGATTGACGCTTGGGCCTTTGGGGTTCAACCGGATTTATTGGCACAGCTCGTCCTAAAAGGAATTAAAACAGCAACGGCTTCTGCTTATGATTTGTATGAATTGGATCAGGAACCTCTGCCAAAGGTCGGAACTTATGATGTGGTGTTAGATGGACAAGGACAGGCAGTTTGTATTGTTCACATTACTAAGGTTGAGGTGCTTCCTTTTGATCAGGTATCAGCAGAACATGCTTACAAAGAAGGAGAAGGGGATAGGAGTTTGGCTTGGTGGCGACAGGCTCATCAGGACTTTTTTCAACCTTATTTTGAAGAGGCAGGGCTTGTTTTTTCTGAACAAAGTCCCATTGTTTTAGAAGAATTTCAAGTGGTTTACCCACAGTTAGGAGATTAAGATGAAATTAGCCATTTTAGGGACCGGTATGATTGTCAAAGATCTTTTACCTATCCTACAAGAAATTAAGGGTATTGACCTTAACGCTATTGTTTCCACGCCTCGTAGTGTAGATGTGGCTAGAGAATTAGCAAAAAGCTTTGCTATTCCAACAGCGACAAGTGATTTTGACAGTGTTCTTGCCTCAGAAGATCTAGACACCGTTTATATCGCAACCCCTAATCATTTGCATTATGAGGGGGCAAAAAAGGCTCTTCTAGCCGGCAAGCATGTCATCTGTGAAAAACCTTTTACCCTGACAGCGGGGGAATTAGATGAACTAGTGGTAATCGCTAAAGAACGAAAGCTCATTTTGTTAGAAGCGATTACCAATCAGTACCTGAGCAATATGACCTTTATTAAAGAGCACCTTGATCAACTGGGAGATATCAAAATTGTAGAGTGCAACTATTCTCAGTATTCGTCTCGTTATGACGCCTTTAAACAAGGTGACATAGCACCAGCCTTTGACCCTCAAAAAGGTGGCGGAGCCTTACGCGATTTAAATATCTACAATATTCATTTTGTGGTAGGCCTATTTGGCAGTCCCAAAAAGGTTCAATATTTAGCCAATATGGACAAGGGCATTGATACGTCAGGTATGCTTGTCATGGATTATGAGCAGTTTAAAGTGGTTTGTATTGGGGCGAAGGATTGCACGGCAGAAATCAAGTCCACTATTCAAGGCAACAAAGGCTCACTTGCAGTGCTTGGAGCAACGAATACCCTCCCTCAAGTTCAGTTAAGTCTACACGGTCACGAAGCAGAAGTGGTTAATCTTAACAAACATGAACACCGCATGTATGAAGAATTCCTTGCTTTTAGGGATATGATTGACCAAAGAGACTTTGAGAAAGTGAATCAGGCTTTGGAACATAGCAGAGCGGTCATGGCTGTGTTGGAGCGTGCTGTTAATTCTCAATGAGACATAGCAAAACAGACAAGTCGTGCGTGACTTGTCTGTTTTTTTTACAGTTTAAATGTCAAAAAGTGGTTGATCTAGGGAAAAGAGAGGAAGAATCGAGAAAAAGAGAGAAAATATGCTATAATGGGAAGGTATTTATCACATTATTAAGGAAAAACGTATGACAAATTATGCAATTATTCTAGCTGCGGGTAAGGGCACCCGCATGAAATCAGACCTTCCTAAAGTGCTTCACCATGTTTCTGGCTTAACCATGTTAGAACACGTTTTTCGCAGCGTAGCAGCGATTGAACCTGAGCAAAATGTGACCGTTATTGGCCACAAAGCAGATATGGTACGTGCCGTATTAGCAGACCAATCCGAGTTTGTGTTACAAACAGAACAGCTAGGCACAGGACATGCTGTTATGATGGCCGAAGAAAAGTTAGCAGGACTAGAAGGTCATACCTTGGTGATTGCAGGCGATACCCCTTTAATCACTGGTCAAAGCCTAAAGAGTCTTATTGATTTTCATGTTAATCATAAAAATGTTGCTACGATTTTGACTGCCACAGCGCAGGATCCCTTTGGCTATGGTCGTATTATCCGTAACAAGGATGGTGAAGTGATTAAAATTGTTGAGCAAAAAGATGCCAGCGATTTTGAACAACAAATCAAAGAGATTAACACAGGAACTTATGTCTTTGACAATAAGCGTTTGTTTGAAGCCCTTAAAAACATTACAACAAACAATGCCCAAGGGGAATATTACCTAACAGATGTGATCTCCATTTTTAGAGATCATAAAGAAAAAGTCGGCGCCTACACCCTCAGAGACTTCAATGAAAGTCTTGGTGTTAATGATCGTGTTGCTTTAGCAACTGCTGAAGCAGTGATGCGCCAACGCATCACCAAAAAACATATGGTCAATGGGGTGACTTTCCAAAATCCTGAAACAGTCTATATCGAAAGCGATGTTGAGATTGCACCGGATGTTTTAATTGAAGGAAATGTGACCTTGAAAGGGAAAACACGCATCGCAGCCGAATGTGTCTTGACGAATGGTACTTATATTGTGGATTCTGAAATTGGTCAAGGAAGTATCATCACCAACTCAATGATTGAATCTTCAAATTTAGCTTCAGGTGTCACTGTTGGGCCTTACGCCCATATTCGCCCAGGAACAAGCTTGGCTAAAGATGTGCATATCGGTAATTTTGTAGAAGTAAAAGGATCCCATATCGGAGAAAAAACCAAAGCGGGACACTTGACCTATATCGGAAATGCTCAAGTAGGTTCTAAAGTGAATGTTGGAGCAGGCACCATTACCGTCAACTACGATGGTCAAAATAAATACCAGACAGTTATTGGAGATTACGCTTTTATCGGCAGCAATTCAACCCTCATTGCTCCTTTGGAAGTTGGAGATAATGCTTTAACTGCAGCTGGCTCAACTATTTCTAAGACAGTACCAGCTGATAGCATTGCTATTGGGCGCAGCCGACAAGTGACCAAGGAAGATTACGCTAAGCGTCTTCCTCATCACCCAAGTCGAAGCAAATAATTCAAGATCTATTTAGTAAGGAGGCCAGGCATGGAATTTGAAGAAAAAACGCTGAGAAGACAAGATATTTTTGATGGTCATATTTTTAAAGTTGTTGTGGATGATGTTGAACTTCCCAATAATCTGGGGCAATCCAAGCGAGAATTGATTTTTCATCGTGGTGCCGTTGCTGTTTTGGCGGTTACTCCTGATAAGAAAATTGTGATTGTCAAACAATACCGTAAAGCTATTGAAGCCGTTTCTTATGAAATTCCAGCCGGTAAGTTGGAAGTGGGTGAATCGGGATCAGAGCTAGAAGCTGCTGCACGGGAATTAGAAGAAGAGACAGCTTATACTGGTCACTTATCCCTTCTATATGAGTTTTACACAGCCATTGGTTTTTGTAATGAAAAAATCAAACTTTATTTAGCAACTGATCTTGAAAAGGTACCCAATCCTAAACCTCAAGATGAGGATGAAGTGATTGAGGTATTAGAATTGACTTATGAAGACTGTATGGAGCTCGTTTCCCAAGGAAAGTTAGCAGATGCTAAAACCTTGATAGCTTTGCAATATTATGCCTTACATTTTGGAGGTGATCGGTAAATGGGGAAGCCGTTATTAACTGATGAGGTGATTGAAAAAGCTAAACGTGGGGAGTCGTTTGAAGCTGATGAGTATGCGGATTTTGACACCAAAATCATGCCCCTGCCAGACCATGAGGAATCAGAACGTATCTATAAGAGTCGGCGCATCGAAAATGCTAGAAGGAGTCAATTGCAATCCAAATTGAACTTGATTCTTATTGCAGTGATTATTCTTATCGCTCTTTTAGTCTATGCTGTCTTTTACCTATAACTAGATAAGGAACTATTATGAAAATCGGAATTATCGCTGCTATGGAGGAAGAATTACGCCTCCTTTTGGAAAATGTGTTGGATTGTCAAGCTCATCAAGTGTTATCCAACACTTACTATACGGGTCGATTGGGTCAGCATGACTTAGTGCTAGTGCAGTCAGGTATTGGTAAGGTCATGTCTGCGATGACAGTTGCTATCTTGGTAGATCATTTTGATGTGGATGCCATTATCAACACTGGGTCAGCAGGAGCGGTAGCACCAGGTCTAGCCATTGGTGATGTGGTGGTTGCTGATCAGTTGGTTTATCATGATGTTGATGTGACTGCTTTTGGCTATGCTTATGGTCAAATGGCAGCACAGCCTTTGTATTTTAACTGTGACTCCCAATTTGTGAATACTTTTAAAGAAGTTTTAGCTCAGTCATCAACAGGTAGTCGAGTTGGTTTGATTGCAACTGGAGATAGTTTTATTGCGGGGCAAGATAAGATTGATAACATTAAAACAGTCTTTCCTACAGTTCTAGCAGTAGAAATGGAAGGAGCGGCAATTGCACAAGCTGCCCATGTCACAGGTAAACCATTTATCGTGGTAAGAGCTATGAGTGATACCGCAGCCCATGACGCCAATATTACCTTTGACCAATTTATCATTGAAGCTGGCAAAAAATCTGCCCAAACATTGATGGCATTTTTAGAAAAGTTAGCTGTCTAAAGACATTTCTCAAAAAACAAAACCCTCAACTTATGATTAAATAATCGGAAGTTGAGGGTTTTGTTTTATCATTTAAAGAGCTGTCACATATAACTGCTTGGCAATATTCTCAGGAATAATCAATTCTTTGTCCAAATACTGAATCGTATAGGTTTTTGCAAACGTGTCAATTTGAGTTAGCTCCAACTCAGTGTTGATTTTAAGTCCATGGGCTTCTAAATATTGAATTAAATCAAATTGGTCATGGATGCGACTCAGGCGGAAGCGTCCCAGATCTGTAATAGTGTTAAGGGTTGTATGGTTTATTTCCACAAGAGGCTGTCCGTTTCGCGGGATAGTGCCACCATGAGGACAGAAAGTTGGAAAACCAAGGGTTTCATCCAAACGATCAATAAACGTATCTGAAACAGTGTGTTCCAAGACCTCAGCTTCTTGGTGAACTTCTTGTGCATTGTATCCCAATTGGTGGATGAGAAAAACCTCGATCAAACGGTGTTTACGATAAAGATTAGCAACAAGCGCCTGTCCTTTGTCAGTTAATAGATAGCCTTTTGCCTTTTCTTTGACAATCCACCCTTGTGAAATCATTTTTTTAATCATCTCAGAAACAGCTGGCGCAGAAACCTGCATTTTTTCAGCCACCATCTTGTTTGAAATTTTAGATTCTTGTTCCCCAATTTCGTAAATACATTTCAAGTAATCTTCTTTGTTAGGCGTCATAGCAATATGCCTTTCTCTTATTTATAATCATTATTATATCAGATTTTTAGGAAAAAATCTTGACAAAAAACCAACAATAATATATCCTTATATTATATTTAACTATACTTAATTAAATAAATAAAATATCCTAAGGAGATATGTGATGAAAAAGAAAATTAGCCTCATTTTGAGTGCCTTTTTAGCTGCTTTTCTGTTAGTAGCCTGTTCCTCATCAGGAAGCCAAGCTGATAAGAGTGATAAACTTAAAGTGGTGGTAACCAATTCTATCCTTGCAGACATGACAAAAACGATTGCAGGAGATAAGATTGATTTGCATAGTATCGTGCCAATCGGGCAAGATCCGCATGAGTATGAGCCATTACCAGAGGATGTCGAAAAAACGAATAATGCAGACGTGATTTTCTACAACGGTATTAATCTTGAAGATGGTGGACAAGCCTGGTTTACAAAACTTGTTAAAAACGCTCAAAAGAAAAAGAACAAAGATTACTTTGCTGCTTCAGATGGCGTTGATGTGATTTACCTAGAAGGTGAAAGTGAGAAGGGCAAAGAAGACCCTCACGCTTGGTTAAATCTAGAAAATGGCATTATTTATTCTAAAAACATTGCCAAACAATTGATGGCCAAAGATCCTAAAAACAAAGAAACTTACGAAAAAAATCTTAAGGCCTATGTTGCTAAGTTAGAAAAACTTGATAAAGAAGCCAAATCAAAATTTGACGCTATTCCAGCTAACAAAAAACTGATTGTGACAAGTGAAGGATGCTTCAAGTACTTCTCAAAAGCCTATGGTGTACCATCAGCTTACATTTGGGAGATTAACACCGAAGAAGAAGGAACTCCTGACCAAATGTCATCATTGATTGAGAAATTGAAAGTGGTCAAACCAGCTGCTCTTTTTGTAGAATCAAGCGTTGACAGACGTCCAATGGAAACTGTTTCTAAAGATAGCGGTATTCCAATCTATGCTGAAATCTTTACCGATTCAGTTGCCAAAAAAGGCGAGGATGGGGACAGTTACTATGCGATGATGAAATGGAACCTTGATAAGATTTCTGAAGGTCTAGCAAAATAAGATAAGAATAAAGCACAGCGTCTTCAGTGTTGTGCTTTGTTTTATTTCTAAGAAGGAGAGCAATATGATTACAACTACTAATCTTTCTGTCAGCTATGATGGAGATAGCAATGCCCTAGATAATATCAGTTTAACCATTGAAGGCCCTGCGATTGTTGGGATTATTGGTCCAAACGGAGCAGGTAAGTCAACCTTTATGAAGTCCATCCTCAATTTGATTGATTATAGGGGTCAAGTGAGGGTTGATGACAAAGATGGTCGTAAACTTGGGCATACGGTCGCGTATGTTGAACAACGAAGCATGATTGATTATCATTTTCCCATTACAGTACAGGAGTGTGTTGCACTCGGAACCTATCGTAAATTGGGGCTTTTTCGTCGTGTTGGCAAAAAAGAATTTGACCAGGTTGAACGCTTCTTGGAGCAGGTTGGCTTAGCAGGTTTTGGCAATCGCCCCATTAAATCCTTATCCGGCGGACAATTTCAACGTATGCTAGTGGCCCGCTGCTTGATTCAAGAATCTGATTATATCTTTTTGGATGAGCCATTTGTTGGCATCGATTCGGTCAGCGAAAAAATCATTGTAGATCTTCTCAAAGAACTAAAAGCAGCTGGGAAAACCATCTTGATTGTACACCATGATTTAAGCAAGGTTGAACATTATTTTGACAAACTCTTGATTTTAAACAAAACCTTGGTGGCCTATGGTAAAGTTGACGATGTTTTTACCGTCGATACCTTGTCAAAAGCCTATGGTAATCATTTGATTTTAGGAAAGGAGATGGTGTAAATGTCTCTGAAATTTTTTGAAGGCTTGATGTCTTATCACTTTTTACAGAATGCTTTGGTAACAGCCATTGTCATTGGTGTGGTCTCTGGTGCCGTAGGATGCTTCATCATTTTAAGATCCATGTCTCTCATGGGAGATGCAATCTCGCATGCTGTTTTGCCAGGTGTTGCTCTTTCTTTTATCTTAGGCATTAACTTCTTTATTGGGGCTATTGTTTTTGGCTTATTAGCCTCTGTTATTATTACTTACATCAAGGAAAATTCTGTTATCAAAGGAGATACTGCTATTGGTATAACCTTTAGTTCTTTTTTAGCTTTGGGAATTATTCTAATCGGTGTGGCTAATAGTTCGACTGACCTGTTTCACATCTTATTTGGTAATATCTTAGCAGTGCAAGATAGTGATAAATGGATTACTATCGGGGTGTCTGTTTTTGTATTAGGCGTCATTATTCTTTTCTTTAAAGAGTTGTTAATCACGTCCTTTGACCCAATATTAGCCAAATCAATGGGTATGAATGTCAATGCTTATCATTACATGCTGATGATATTATTGACCCTGGTGTCAGTGACAGCAATGCAAAGTGTTGGTACCATTCTGATTGTGGCACTCCTTATCACACCAGCCGCGACAGCTTATCTTTATGCTAATAGTTTAAAAGTCATGCTAGTGATGTCATCTGCTATTGGAGCTTTGAGTTCTGTATTAGGGCTCTATCTAGGATACACCTTCAATGTTGCCGCAGGGTCAAGTATTGTGTTGACATCAGCAGCCATTTTCCTAATTAGTTTTTTTATCTCACCTAAGCAAGGTTATATCAAGAAAGTGATGATGACAAAATCAAAATAGACGAATAAGTCACTCTTACTTCCAACACCTCACATGATATACTGACTCTGATCAGAATATCATCGAGGTGCTTTTTTAACGACAAAAGAACCATCGAATCACTCGATGGTTCTTGAAAAGTAGTTGTCTGTTATTTGTTAAAGCGGTAGTCTTTAATGACCTCAATAGAATGAATGGTAATGTCATCCACCGGTTTATCGTTTTGACCAACAGCAACCGCAGCAATGTTATCAACAATATCCATGCCTTCGATGACCTGGCCAAAAACAGTATAGCCTCCGTCTAAACTTGGATTTCCTCCCTGCTCATAGGCTGAGATGATAGGTTTTGGATAGTTAGCGCTAGACAATGCCTTACTTTGATTCTTCTTATTTTGGTTAATGAAGAATTGGCTACCGTTAGTATCAGCGCCAGCATTTGCCATGGCCAGAGCACCTCGAATATTATATAAAAATGGAGAAATTTCATTAGCAAAACCATTGCCAGCATCTTTTTTGGCATCTTTGCCTTTCCAAATGGACTCGCCGCCAGTACCATTTCCTTTAGGATCGCCTGCTTGGATCATGAAATCGTTAATCACACGATGGAAGGTTACCTTATCATAATAACCGTTTTTAGCATGCGTGAGGAAGTTTTCTACGGCTAGTGGAGCATATTTAGGGAATAGTTTTAGCGTGATATCACCCTGACTAGTTTTCATGACTACTTTGGCTTCATCTTTACCAACTTCTTTGTTTAATTGAGGGAATTGGCTAGCGTCGGCTTTAAGAGCTTTTTGAATATTTTCTTCATAAGCTTTTGAAGCTGCTTCACTTTCTTCCTTCGCAATTTTTCCATCCACGTACTTATCACCTTTTATGGCTCTGTCGACGGATTCGCAAGCACTTAAACTAAGTAAACTAACAGCTAATAGGCTGAGGGATAGTAATTTTTTCATGTCTACTCCTAGGAAATATTTTCTTTAATTTTACCATAAATGGAAAGGAAAACAGCAGTTAAGGAATTAAAAAGAAGCGTTTTCCACCTCATCATCTGACATTCCTAAAAAGGATGTTATGACAGTTATTATAGCACAAGATAAGGAGTATACCCTTAAAATAGCCAGCTTTTTTAGGTTCTATTTCCTAATGTCCAAAAAATGGTATAATGATATTATGGCTAAAAGAACACAAAGGAAAAAAAGCGCACCTAAAAAGCGCTTAACAAAGGCAGAAATTGAAAGGCAACGTGCTATTAAAAGGATGGTTTCATCTATTTTAATCGCTCTCTTGCTTGTTTTTGCGATGATTCGACTAGGCGTTTTTGGGATTACCGCTTATAATATCATTCGTTTTATGGTAGGTAGCCTAGCTTATCCGTTTATGCTAGCAATTTTGGTGTACCTCTTTTTCTTTAAGTGGTTACGCCAAAAAGATGGTGTTATTGCTGGGTTTATCATTGTTTTTATAGGGTTATTAATTGAATGGCATGCCTATCTGTTTGCCATGCCCAAAATGATTAACCAGGATGTTTTTAGAGGGACCGCTAGTCTTATCACTAGAGATTTAATGGCTTTTCGTGTGACGGAATTTGTAGGTGGCGGGATGTTTGGTGCCCTTCTCTACAAACCAGTGGCTTTTCTTTTTTCAAACATTGGTTCTTACTTTATTGGCTTCCTGTTTATTCTACTAGGTCTATTTTTAATGACACCCTGGGATATTTATGATGTGAGTCATTTTGTGAAAGAGGCTGTTAACAAACTAGCAATGGCTTATCAGGAAAATAAAGAAAAGCGGTTTATCAAGCGAGAAGAGCGCCGGTTACTAGCTGAACAAGAGGCTTTAGAGAAGCAAGCACAAGAGGAAGAAAAACGTCTGGCAGAATTGACGGTTGATCCTGAGACGGGAGAGATTGTTGAGAATAGTCAGTCTCAAGCCAGCTATGATTTGGCTGATGATATGATAACAGAGCCGGAAATTCTTTCTTATGATAGTCACCTTAAAGACGATGAGACAAGCTTGTTTGATCAAGAAGACTTGGCTTATGCTGAGGAGGAAATTGGGGCTGAGGACAACCAGTTATCTGCTTTAGAATCTTCTGAAGATGAGATGGATATGGATGAACCTGTTGAAGTTGATTTCACACCAAAAACCAATCTTCTTTATAAACTTCCAACGATTGATTTATTTGCGGCGGATAAGCCAAAAAACCAGTCTAAAGAGAAAAACTTAGTCCGCAAAAACATCAAGGTGCTTGAAGATACCTTCCAAAGTTTTGGGATTGATGTCAAGGTAGAGCGAGCAGAAATCGGGCCTTCCGTCACCAAATATGAAATCAAGCCCGCTGTCGGGGTCCGAGTTAATCGTATTTCAAATCTTGCTGATGATTTGGCGCTTGCTCTGGCTGCTAAAGATGTTCGTATTGAAGCCCCTATTCCTGGGAAGTCTCTCGTTGGGATTGAGGTGCCAAATTCCGAAATTGCCACCGTTTCTTTCCGTGAGCTCTGGGAACAGTCCAACACGTCAGATGATAAACTTTTAGAAGTTCCTCTAGGAAAAGCTGTTAATGGCAGTGCTAGAAGTTTTGATTTGACACGCATGCCGCATCTACTCGTAGCTGGTTCTACGGGCTCTGGTAAATCGGTTGCTGTTAATGGCATTATTTCAAGTATTCTAATGAAGGCTAGACCAGACCAAGTGAAATTTTTGATGGTCGACCCTAAGATGGTTGAGTTGTCTGTTTATAATGATATTCCCCATTTGCTGATTCCAGTAGTGACCAATCCTCGTAAAGCCAGCAAGGCGTTGCAAAAAGTCGTTGACGAAATGGAAAACCGCTATGAGCTCTTTAGTAAGGTTGGGGTTCGAAATATTGCTGGTTACAATGCAAAAGTTGAGGATTACAATAGGCAATCTGAGCAAAAACAAATACCTTTACCATTGATTGTGGTTATTGTGGATGAGTTAGCTGATTTGATGATGGTGGCTAGTAAAGAAGTGGAAGACGCTATCATCCGTCTGGGGCAAAAGGCGCGTGCGGCAGGTATTCACATGATTCTTGCAACCCAAAGACCATCTGTGGATGTTATTTCTGGACTGATTAAGGCCAATGTGCCATCCCGTATTGCATTTGCCGTATCTTCAGGAACAGATAGTCGAACGATTCTGGATGAAAATGGCGCTGAAAAGCTCTTAGGACGTGGAGATATGCTCTTTAAGCCGATTGATGAAAATCACCCTGTTCGTCTGCAAGGGTCTTTCATCTCAGATGATGATGTGGAACGAATTGTAAACTTTATCAAAGACCAAGCTGAAGCTGATTATGACGATAGTTTTGATCCTGGTGAAGTTAGCGACAATGATCCTGGTTTTTCTGGAAATGGCGGAGCTGCTGAAGGCGATCCTCTTTTTGAAGAAGCAAAAGCTTTAGTGTTAGAGACACAAAAGGCCAGTGCCTCAATGATTCAAAGGCGTTTGTCGGTCGGATTCAATCGTGCTACGCGCTTGATGGATGAATTGGAAGAAGCAGGTGTTATCGGTCCAGCAGAAGGAACTAAACCTCGTAAAGTATTGCAAACAAACTAAAAGAACCTGACGTCTCATCATGAGATGTCAGGTTCTTTTTTGTGATGTCAGGTCAGTTGATGAGATGCCTAGGCTAGTGTAAAAATAAAGATAACTAAAATAAGGTAGAAAATAAAGGTGACTAAAAAGCCAACTCGCCAAAATAACTTCATGAAGCGATGGTAAGAGAACGACTGAGTTCGAACGACCAACAATAGTGAAATGACGATGGCTAGCAGGGACATGATAATAAGATAATAAGGTAGTAAATTATGGGTAAAAAATTTTCCTGAGACAAGTACAATTTCTATTGCAAAGAGAAAAAGTGCGACATCTGGAAATTTAAGTCCCTTTTTATTAAGTCTCAAAAGAGAGGTTACAATCATGGCAAAAAGAGGCGTCAATATCAGGAAAGCTAAGGCAGTTAATTTATAGATCATCATAGGTCTATTTTATACTCAAATGGCTCTCTTGTAAACTGATACTTGCCTGTTGTGATAGAAAATCCTCTCTGAGGGGAGCAGAGCCTGCTCCAATTTAAAAATGGAAAGAGACGTCAGATATTTTGAAGAAAAGACTTGATTTATTTTGACAATAAGATATAATAGTAAGGTATGCAATTTGCATATCTGTGGGAGGTAAAAATCTTAATTACCGCCAAAACCACAACAGGAGGATTTTTAAAATGGCTAAAAAAGTCGAAAAACTTGTAAAACTTCAAATCCCTGCTGGTAAAGCTACACCAGCTCCACCAGTTGGACCAGCTCTTGGTCAAGCAGGTATCAACATCATGGGCTTCACTAAAGAATTTAATGCTCGTACAGCTGATCAAGCTGGTATGATCATCCCAGTTGTTATCTCAGTTTACGAAGACAAATCATTTGATTTCATCACTAAAACACCACCAGCTGCTGTTCTTTTGAAAAAAGCTGCAGGTGTTGAAAAAGGATCAGGTACACCTAACAAAACTAAAGTTGCGACAGTTACTCGTGCACAAGTACAAGAAATTGCTGAAACTAAGATGCCAGATTTAAACGCTGCAAACATTGAAGCTGCAATGCGTATGATCGAAGGTACTGCTCGTTCTATGGGATTCACTGTTACTGACTAATCAGTAAAGAACCCCAATTACCCGCACGACTTCATCATAAGAGATGAGTGACGTGGGAGATTTTAAATCAAATCGATATGACCACATTACAAGGAGAATTTTAAAATGGCTAAAAAAAGCAAACAAATGCGTGCTGCACTTGAAAAAGTAGATAGCACAAAAGCGTACAGTGTAGAAGAAGCTGTAGCATTAGTAAAAGAAACTAACTTCGCAAAATTTGATGCGTCTGTTGAAGTTGCTTACAACTTGAACATCGACGTTCGTAAAGCAGACCAACAAATCCGTGGCGCAATGGTATTGCCAAACGGAACTGGTAAAACACAACGCGTTCTTGTTTTTGCACGTGGTGCAAAAGTTGAAGAAGCAAAAGCAGCTGGTGCAGACTTCGTTGGTGAAGACGACCTTGTTGCAAAAATCAATGGTGGATGGCTTGACTTTGACGTTGTTATCGCAACGCCAGATATGATGGCTATCGTAGGTCGCCTTGGACGTGTCCTTGGACCTCGTAACTTAATGCCAAACCCTAAAACTGGTACAGTAACAATGGATGTTGCTAAAGCAGTTGAAGAGTCTAAAGGTGGTAAAATCACTTACCGTGCTGACAAAGCAGGTAACGTACAAGCTCTTATTGGTAAAGTATCATTTGATGCAGACAAATTGGTTGAAAACTTCAAAGCGTTCCACGATGTTATGGCTAAAGCTAAACCAGCAACAGCTAAAGGAACTTACATGACAAACGTATCAATCACATCAACACAAGGTGTTGGTATCAAGGTTGATCCTAACTCACTTTAAGAGATGATGAAAACTAGGACTTGTCCTAGTTTTTTTGATGAGTACAGCCACCGTATGCTTTAAATAGAGCCTATTTCGTTCTGTCTTAGTAAGAGGGAAAGACAAACAGATGAGTAGAAACTTAGTCAATAATATTAAGTAGAGGGAAAAGAGAGGGAGAAAATAGTTAACTTAGCTTCCTATCAGAGTTTCTGTAGTTGAGTACAGTGACGTAACAATATTAAAAAACTGACCTTAAGTTCTTAAGGTCAGTAAATCGCATTTGGAAGTAGATTTCTAAGGAAGGCTAGGATCTTCATTTTGGGCATCTTTACCTGGTACAGCCCATAAGCTAGGGTCTTCGTTTTGGGCATCTTTACCTGGTACGGCCCAAAGGCTAGGGTCTTCGTTTTGGGCATCTTTGCCTGGCACAGCCCAAAGGCTAGGGTCTTCGTTTTGGGCATCTTTACCCGGCACGGCCCATAAGCTAGGGTCTTCATTTTGGGCATCTTTGCCTGGCACGGCCCAAAGGCTAGGGTCTTCATTTTGGGCATCTTTACCTGGTACGGCCCAAAGGCTAGGGTCTTCATTTTGCGCATTTTTGCCCGGTGTAACTTCTTGAAGTTGAGAGGTTAGCGGTTGCCAGGTATCTGCGTGGACGCTAGTTGATGATAAATTTCCTAGAGCTAAGGTAGAAGCGCTTAAACATCCAAGAATGAAAAGACGATTGAGTTTCATAAGGTGACCTCCTAATAGGTTAAAAGTTAGATAAAGATTCTGATATTTTAAGTATAACATTTTAGGAATGATAGTCAAATTAAAAGTTGTAAGCGCTTCTTTTCGGTAAAATACTGACGAGGTCTATGATGATGACTAAGGACTTTTCCTATTCTTCACTCTTTGTTATCGGTTAGAGACAAGCCATCGTAATAAAAATTCTTTTTCTGAACTGGCCTTGCCCTATCAAAAATGGAGTGTTTATGGTAGAATAGTAAGGACAAACTAAGGAGATAATAATAGTGGAACCTAAATATCAACGCATTTTAATTAAACTATCTGGCGAAGCTTTAGCTGGTGACAAGGGAGTTGGCATTGACATCCCAACTGTTCAATCAATAGCAAAAGAAATTGCTGAAGTTCATGCTTCGGGTGTGGAGATTGCTCTTGTCATTGGTGGTGGTAACCTTTGGCGTGGGGAACCTGCGGCAGAAGCTGGAATGGACCGTGTTCAAGCAGACTATACTGGAATGCTTGGAACCGTGATGAATGCTTTGGTAATGGCTGATAGTCTTCAACATTATGGGGTTGATACTCGTGTTCAGACAGCTATTCCAATGCAAAATGTAGCTGAGCCCTACATTCGTGGCCGTGCCCTACGTCATTTAGAAAAAGGGCGTATCGTTGTATTTGGAGCTGGTATTGGCTCACCTTATTTTTCAACGGATACAACAGCTGCTCTTCGTGCTGCAGAAATCGAAGCGGATGCTATTTTAATGGCTAAAAATGGTGTTGATGGGGTTTACAATGCTGATCCGAGAAAAGATGCTAACGCTGTCAAGTTTGACGAATTGACTCACGGTGAAGTGATTAAGCGCGGACTCAAAATCATGGATGCTACAGCATCAACCTTATCAATGGATAATGACATTGATCTAGTTGTTTTCAACATGAACGAAGCTGGCAACATTAAACGTGTTGTTTTTGGAGAGCATATTGGGACAACCGTATCAAATAAAGCCTGTGAGTAACAGTAAAAAAAGAAAGAGAGTAAAAAAACATGGCAAATGCAATCATTGAAACTGCAAAAGAACGTTTTGCACAGTCTCACCATTCCCTATCACGCGAGTACGCTAGCATTCGTGCTGGTCGTGCCAATGCTAGTCTTTTGGATCGTATCCAAGTTGACTATTATGGGGCGCCCACTCCGTTGAATCAATTAGCCTCAATCACAGTGCCAGAAGCACGTGTCTTATTGATTTCACCTTTTGATAAATCATCTATCAAGGATATTGAACGTGCGCTTAATGCGTCTGACTTAGGCATCACACCGGCTAATGATGGTTCAGTGATTCGTTTGGTTATCCCAGCTTTAACAGAAGAAACACGTAAAGAGTTGGCCAAAGAAGTGAAAAAAGTTGGTGAAAATGCAAAAATTTCAATCCGTAACATTCGTCGCGATGCTATGGATGATGCTAAAAAGCAAGAAAAAGCAAAAGAAATCACTGAAGATGAGCTTAAAACATTGGAAAAAGATATCCAAAAAGCAACCGATGATGCTATCAAAGAAATCGACCGCATGACGGCTGAGAAAGAAAAAGAGTTACTTTCAGTTTAATGCTTAAAGCTACTCAACACGACGTGTAGTAGCCTCATACAGATAAAGAAAGGTAGGCGACAATTCCAGAAGCGTTTGTTTTTGACTTGTCCCTATTTTTTTAAAGAAAGATAAAAGATATGAATGATTTACTAGCAACAGTAATTACTGGGCTTATTAGAGAAGAAAACGCTAATGACTATTTTATCCAAAGGGAAGGACTAACCTTTGCCTTGTCTAAAGGAGAAGGTGAACGCCAGATTGGTGATATGGTCACAGGGTTTGCCTACACAGATATGAAGCAAAAGGCACGCCTCACAACCAAGGAAATCAGTTCAACTAGAACAAGCTATGGTTGGGGAGAGGTGACAGAAGTCCGCCGAGACTTAGGTGTCTTTGTCGACACAGGAATCCCAAATAAGGAAATTGTGGTCTCTTTGGACGTGTTGCCTGAAATGAAAGAACTATGGCCTAAAAAAGGGGACAAACTCTACATTCGCTTAGAAGTGGATAAAAAAGACCGTATTTGGGGAATTCCAGCAGAGCCTGAGGTCTTTCAAAAAATGGCCAGTCCTGCATACAATAATATGCAAAATCAACATTGGCCAGCAATTGTTTATCGCCTAAAATTAACAGGAACTTTTGTTTACCTGCCTGAAAACAACATGTTAGGCTTTATTCACCCAAGTGAACGCTACGCAGAACCGCGCTTAGGTCAGGTTTTAGAAGCCCGTGTGATTGGGTTTAGAGAGGTCGATCGTACCTTGAATTTATCGTTGAAACCACGTTCTTTTGAGATGTTGGAGAATGACGCTCAGATGATTCTCACCTATCTTGAATCGAATGGAGGCTTCATGACCTTAAATGATAAATCAAGTCCGGAGGATATTAAAGCAACCTTTGGTATTTCAAAAGGCCAGTTTAAAAAAGCCTTGGGTGGATTGATGAAAGCTAAACGCATTAAACAAGATGCTACAGGAACTGAATTAATAGGATAAAAATGCTTTGCCACTGGCAAAGTTTTTTGTTACAATGAAATCCATTAACGGAAGAAAAGGGGTTATAGAGAATGGAAAGAGCTATTTTTGCAGGAGGTTGTTTCTGGTGTATGGTGCAACCTTTTGAGGAACAAGCAGGAATTTTGTCAGTCAGAAGTGGTTATACGGGTGGTCATCTCCCGAATCCTAGTTATGAACAAGTTTGTGCCAAAACAACAGGCCATACTGAAGCAGTTGAAATTATTTTTGATCCTGAAGAGATCAGCTATGAGGAATTAGTTGAATTGTATTGGGCCCAGACGGACCCAACAGATGCCTTTGGACAATTTGAAGATCGAGGGGACAACTACCGTCCTGTCATTTACTATACAACGGAAAGACAAAAAGCAATTGCAGAGCAATCGAAAGCCAACTTGCAAGCTTCAGGACGTTTTGACCAACCAATTGTTACCACTATTGAACCAGCTGAGCCATTTTACTTAGCTGAAGAGTACCATCAAGGTTTCTATAAGAAGAATCCTCAGCGATATGCACAAAGCAGTGCTATTCGTCATCAGTTTTTAGAGGAGAACTGGTCATGAGAAAATCATTTTACAGTTGGTTGATGACACAACGTAACCCTAAATCAAATGAACCGTTAGCGATTTTAGCAGATTTGGTGTTTGACGACACCACTTTTCCCAAGCATACAAACGATTTTGAAACTATTAGTCGCTACTTAGAAGATCAAGCTGGCTTTTCCTTTAATTTAGGAGAATTCGACCATATTTGGGAAGATTATTTGGCTCACTAATGGTTGCCGTAATAGCAGGATAAAAAAGAAATGTTACAAAATGACATCACTTTCTTTCAAAAAAATGACAAGCTACTTTTTTTCTTAAAAATATGCTATGATGTAAGATAGAAAAAAAGAAAAGGGAAGTCTACCTAGATGATTATTAATAAAAAAAGCTTATTTGTGACAACCGTAGCTTTGTCTTTGGTGCCTTTTGCAACGACTGAAGCGCAAGAGTGGACACCACGTTCTGTTGCAGAGATTAAGTCAGAACTTATTTTGACAGACAATGTGCTGACATATACCGTAAAATATGGAGATACATTAAGCACTATTGCTGAAGCAATGAACATTGATGTTAACGTTCTAGGAAGAATCAATAATATTGCTAATATTGATTTAATCTTCCCAGATACTATTCTAACAGCAACTTACAATTACCAAAATCAAGCGACTACCTTAACTGTTCAAGCTCCATCAAGCCAAGCATATCTTGGGGATGCCAACGCGAACTTGGCGACAGACCAAGTAACCGTTCAAGATCAAACCACTGGTGTAACAGCTCCTTCAGCAATGACAGGTGCAGTGGCAGCAACTCCAGTAGTTCCAACAGTTCCGTCAACACCAGCACCAGCAGCACCTACGGTAATGGCTCCAGTAGCTGAAGCGCCAGTGGAAACTGCTCCTGAAGTGCCAGTGACAGTTCCAACAGAAGTCATCACTGATGCGCCAGTTGCTCCGGCAGTGCCAGAAGTTCAACCAGCAGAAGTTGTTGCTGAGCCTGTAACTGAAGAGCCTGCAGTTGTAACAAATCCAGAAGTAACAGTTGAAGAGGAAGTACCAGCTACTCCTGAGACAGTTGTTGAGCCTGTAGCACCAGTTGTTCCTGTTGAAGAAACACCAGCAGCAGAAGTAGCTGCTCCAGCTGAACCTGTAGCTGACCCAACAACTATTGCGACTTCAAATGGCCTTTCATATGCACCAAATCATGCTTACAATCCAATGAATGCAGGCCTTCAACCAAAGACAGCTGCCTTCAAAGAAGAAGTTGCCTCAGCTTATGGAATCACATCATTTAGTGGGTACCGTCCAGGTGATCCAGGAGATCATGGTAAAGGATTAGCCATTGACTTTATGGTACCGGTTAGCTCTACGCTTGGTGATCAAGTTGCACAACATGCTATCAACAACATGGCAAGTCGAGACATTTCTTATGTAATTTGGAAACAACAATTTTATGCTCCATTCAATAGCATTTATGGACCAGCTAATACTTGGAACCCAATGCCAGACCGTGGTAGCGTGACAGAAAATCACTATGACCATGTCCACGTTTCTTTTAACGGTTAAAAAGACATTACTGAAACCTTACGTCTAGACGTGAGGTTTTCTTTTTTTAAAAATAATAGTCTGAGTTGTTTCTTTTAACATGTGAAAAGATTTTTGTATCCGTTTTCTTTTTTAGACAGTTTTCTGATAGTGTCCAAATGCCTACTTTTTTATTAGCAGAAGTTGTTAATAAGGAGTACAATAAACATTATTAATCCTATATGACGATAACAGTAAGGAAAAACGAGCAAGTTGATAACAAGGCGACAGTTTTTTTCTAACTGTTTGAGAATTCATATATGTCTATTTGAGATAAAAGGAGGTCTTGAAATGTATTATACTAGTGGTAATTATGAAGCTTTTGCGACACCTCGAAAACCGAAAGGTGTGGATCAGAAGTCAGCTTATATTGTTGGTACTGGCTTAGCTGGCTTAGCAGCTGCTGTTTTCCTTATTCGCGATGGGCATATGGCTGGGGAACGCATTCATCTCTTTGAAGAATTGCCGTTAGCAGGTGGATCGCTAGACGGTATAGAAAAACCTCACCTTGGCTTTGTGACCCGGGGTGGTCGTGAGATGGAAAACCATTTTGAGTGTATGTGGGATATGTATCGGTCTATTCCCTCGCTGGAAATTCCTGGTGCTTCCTACTTAGATGAATTTTATTGGCTGGATAAGGATGATCCTAACTCATCCAATTGTCGCCTCATTCATAAGAGAGGTAATCGTGTGGATGATGACGGCCAGTATACGCTCGGTAAGCAGTCGAAAGAATTAATCAATTTAATCATGAAGACAGAAGAATCTCTAAGGGACCAAACCATTGAAGAGTTCTTCTCAGAAGATTTCTTTAAGAGTAATTTTTGGATCTATTGGGCAACCATGTTCGCTTTTGAAAAATGGCATTCTGCTGTAGAAATGCGGCGCTATGCTATGAGGTTTATCCACCATATTGATGGTTTGCCAGATTTCACCTCCCTCAAGTTCAACAAATATAACCAATATGATTCTATGGTCAAACCGATTATTGCTTACCTAGAATCACACGGTGTTGACATCCAATTTGATACTAAAGTCACCGATATTCAGGTGGAACAAACAGCTGGTAAAAAGGTAGCGAAAACCATTCACATGACTGTGGCTGGAGAAGCTAAAACCGTTTCCCTCACCCAAAATGATTTGGTTTTTGTGACCAATGGTTCCATTACAGAAAGCACTACCTATGGTAGCCACCAAGAAGTCGCTAAACCAACCAAAGCTTTAGGTGGTTCTTGGAATTTATGGGAAAATCTAGCTGCTCAATCAAACGATTTTGGACATCCGAAAGTATTTTACAAGGACTTACCTGCTGAAAGCTGGTTTGTATCTGCCACAGCAACCATAAAACACCCAGCTATCGAGCCTTATATTGAACGTTTGACTCACCGTGATTTGCACGATGGTAAAGTGAACACTGGTGGGATTATCACTATTACAGATTCCAACTGGATGATGAGCTTTGCTATTCACCGTCAACCTCATTTTAAAGAACAAAAAGATAATGAGACCACTGTATGGATTTATGGTCTTTATTCCAATATTGAGGGAAATTACATCCACAAGAAAATTGAGGACTGTACAGGTCAGGAAATCACAGAAGAATGGTTGTATCATCTTGGGGTACCTGTGGATAAAATCAAGGATTTAGCTAGTCAGGACTATATCAATACAGTTCCTGTTTACATGCCTTATATTACGAGTTACTTTATGCCTCGTGTTAAGGGAGATCGCCCGAAAGTTATCCCAGATGGTTCAGTCAACTTGGCTTTTATTGGGAACTTTGCAGAATCTCCATCTCGAGATACCGTCTTTACGACTGAGTATTCTATTCGGACTGCCATGGAAGCAGTGTATAGCTTCTTGAATGTGGAACGTGGGGTTCCAGAAGTCTTTAATTCAGCCTATGATATTCGTGAATTGCTCAAAGCTTTCTATTACCTTAACGATAAAAAAGCAATCAAGGATATGGATTTACCAATTCCAAGATTGATTGAAAAAATCGGTCGTAAGAAACTTAAAGGTACTTTTATCGAAGAATTGCTTCAAGAGGCTCATCTGATGTAAGAATGACCACTACCTCAACAGCTGATAAGGGGATCTTATCAGCTGTTTTTTTGATGGGGAGTTTAGAAGTTGACAAGGAGAAATCTATTTTAAAACCAACATTGGTCCCTAAAATTTGTTATAATGTAAGCAATAAAGACGAAAGAAAGAGGGACTCTATTTGCAAGAGTATTCTGTTGATATTACGTTAACGCATCCTGATGATGTTCTGGCATTATTTGGAAGTAATGAACGCCATTTGAAATTGATTGAAGAACACTTGGGTGTTATTATTCATGCCAGAACTGAGCGCATCCAGATCATTAGCGATGATGAGGAGGCTGTAGCATTAGCTCGGTTGACCATTCAAGCCTTATTAATCTTAGTTGCGCGTGGTATGGTGGTTAACACGTCAGATGTTGTGACAGCTTTGTCTATGGCGGAATCAGATAAAATTGACCAATTTGTGGCCTTATATGAAGAAGAAATCATTAAAGATAACTACGGTAAGCCAATACGAGTTAAAACATTAGGACAAAAAGCCTATGTGGATAGTGTTAAACGTCATGATGTGGTTTTTGGTGTAGGGCCAGCAGGAACAGGAAAAACCTTCCTAGCTGTTACGCTAGCAGTCACTGCTCTGAAAAGAGGGCAAGTCAAACGAATTATTTTGACACGACCGGCGGTAGAAGCTGGTGAAAGTCTAGGTTTTTTACCAGGAGACTTGAAAGAGAAAGTAGATCCTTATCTTAGACCTGTTTACGATGCTCTTTACCAAATTTTAGGCAAGGAACAAACCACACGCTTAATGGAACGAGAAGTGATTGAGATTGCTCCGTTAGCTTATATGCGGGGTCGTACTCTGGATGATGCATTTGTTATCCTAGATGAAGCTCAAAACACGACTATTATGCAAATGAAGATGTTTTTGACCCGACTTGGTTTTAATTCAAAAATGATTGTCAATGGTGACACGAGTCAGATTGACCTCCCTCGGAATGTCAAGTCTGGCTTGATTGATGCTACACAGAAATTACAAAGCATTAAACAGATTGATTTTGTCTATTTCTCTGCTAAAGATGTTGTGCGTCACCCTGTTGTCGCTGATATTATCAAAGCTTATGAAACATCTTCAGAGGAAACGAAGGACTTAGCAGAGCCTAAGGCTAACAATAGCGATGATGACCATCAGTCAGGCCTGACTCAGTATCCAGTGATTGGACAAAATCCGAACGATAATTAAAAAGGATACAACACGTTTATTTTGGTATATTCCCGGGGAGGACTCTATGGATGATCTCACAACAGCCATTATGGCAGATGAGGACAATCGTTACTACACTGAAAGAGGCATTGAACCTTTGTACGCTGCTCCTAAAACGGCCAGAATTATTATTGTTGGTCAGGCTCCAGGAATAGTGGCACAAGAAACCAAGCTGTATTGGAATGATCGTAGTGGCATACGCTTACGAGACTGGCTAGGCGTAGACAATGATACCTTTTATCATTCAGGATTGTTTGGCATTATCCCTATGGATTTTTATTATCCTGGGAAAGGAAAATCAGGTGATTTACCACCAAGGAATGGTTTTGCAGCTAAGTGGCATCCACCGTTGAGAGAATTGATGCCAGAAGTTGAATTGACGATTTTGGTTGGTCGCTATGCTCAGGACTTTTACCTTGGTAACAAGGCTTACAAAACCTTAACTGAAACAGTCCGTCACTTTGCGGATTACTTGCCAGACTATTTTCCACTTGTTCATCCTTCTCCAAGAAACCAATTATGGTTAGCTAAGAATCCCTGGTTTGAGCAGGACTTATTACCTATCTTGCAAAAACGTGTGGAGGCAATTCTAGCCAAATAAGCCTTGATTAACCTAGCATTCCCATTTTAAGAAGGCTTGTGGTATAATGAGTAAATAACAAATGCTGATTGAAAGGATAAGGGAATTTATCTGTCAGATAATAATGGGTGCCCATAATATCAAGTGAGGTGGGTAGCCTTCCCCTAACAATTAACCTTATGTATATCGAGATGATTGACGAAACGGGACAAGTTTCGCAAGAGATTATGGAGCAAACAATTGATTTGCTCAATTTTGCTGCTCAAAAGACTGGTAAAGAAGAAAAGGAAATGTCTGTCACTTTCGTGACCAACGCCAGAAGTCATGAGCTAAATTTGGAGTATCGAGATACTGATCGTCCAACAGATGTGATTTCTCTAGAGTACAAGCCAGAGACACCTATCTTATTTAGTCAAGATGATTTGGCTGCTGACCCTAGTTTGGCTGAGATGATGGCAGAATTTGATGCTTATATTGGCGAACTGTTTATTTCTATTGACAAGGCGCATGAGCAGGCTCAAGACTATGGGCACTCTTTTGAGCGTGAAATGGGATTCTTGGCTGTTCACGGTTTCTTACATATTAATGGGTATGATCATTACACCCCTGAAGAAGAAAAAGAAATGTTTACCTTACAGGAAGAGATTTTGACTGCTTATGGCCTTACACGACAATAACACCACCAAACGGAAATGGAAAAACAGAACCATTACCTCAAGCTTGGAGTTTGCCTTGACAGGAGTCTTCACGGCTTTTAAAGAAGAACGCAATCTCAGGAGTCACCTGTTTTCAGCTTTTTTAGCTTGTGTCGCCGGTTTGGTGTTTAGCATTTCAGCCATCGAATGGCTCTTCTTGCTCCTAGCTATTTTTTTGGTTATTACTTTAGAAATTGTCAATTCTGCTATTGAGAACGTTGTTGATTTAGCTAGTGATTATCACTTTTCCATGTTGGCTAAAAACGCCAAGGACATGGCAGCAGGTGCTGTCTTGATGATTTCTGGTTATGCTGTCTTGACAGGACTTATTATCTTTATTCCTAAACTCTGGAATATTCTTGTTCATTAATTAAAGGAAAGGAATGGGCTATCCTGTGTGATGATACGATAGGATAGCGATAGAGGCAAAGCGCTTGACCACACTGGTCAGTTTAGCCTAGCTATCTATTGTTGATGCCCGTAATTATCTATGTTTAAATCAGGCTTTGTAGCCATTCTTGGTCGTCCAAATGTTGGGAAATCTACCTTTTTAAATCACGTCATGGGGCAAAAAATTGCCATCATGAGTGACAAGGCTCAGACCACCCGTAATAAAATTATGGGGATATACACCACAGAAACAGAACAAATTGTCTTTATTGACACCCCAGGCATCCATAAGCCGAAAACGGCTTTGGGAGATTTCATGGTTGAATCTGCTTACAGTACCCTTCGTGAAGTGGAAACCGTTCTCTTCATGGTACCAGCAGATGAAAAACGTGGTAAGGGTGACGACATGATTATCGAGCGCCTAAAAGCAGCTAAGATTCCCGTTATCTTAGTCATCAATAAAATTGACAAGGTGCACCCTGACCAACTTTTGGCACAAATCGATGATTTCCGTAGTCAAATGGAGTTCAAAGAAGTAGTACCAATTTCTGCCCTAGAAGGTAATAATGTGCCAACTTTGATCAAGTTATTAACTGATAATCTTGAAGAAGGTTTCCAATATTTCCCAGAAGATCAGATTACCGACCACCCAGAACGTTTTCTTGTGTCAGAAATGATCCGTGAAAAAGTGTTACACCTCACCCAGCAAGAGGTTCCACATTCCGTAGCGGTTGTGGTCGAATCCATGAAGCGAGATGAGGAAACCGACAAAGTGCATATTCGTGCAACCATTATGGTGGAGCGCGATAGCCAAAAAGGTATTATCATCGGTAAACAAGGAGCCATGCTCAAAAAAATCGGAAAAATGGCACGTCGTGATATTGAACTCATGCTAGGAGACAAGGTTTACCTTGAAACGTGGGTCAAAGTGAAGAAAAACTGGCGGGACAAAAAGCTTGATTTAGCTGATTTTGGCTATAATGAGAAAGAATACTAACATAGTAAAGCGAGATCATATGCCACAAGACTACATTTCTTATATCCGCTCCAAAGTTGGGAATGATAAGATTATTCTTAACTTTGCTGGTGGGATTTTGACCAATGATGACGGCAAGGTGCTGATGCAGTTGCGTGGTGATAAGAAAACCTGGGCTATTCCTGGTGGCACTATGGAACTGGGTGAGAGCTCTTTAGAGACTTGCAAACGTGAGTTCTTAGAGGAAACCGGAATTGAGGTTGAAGCTGTTCGCTTACTGAATGTTTACACTCATTTTGAGGAAGTTTATCCCAACGGTGATGCTGTTCAGACTATTGTCTTTATCTATGAACTAACGGCTGTTTCTGATATGGCTATTGATAACTTTCATAATGAGGAAACGCTCAAGTTACAGTTTTTCTCTCATGAGGAGATAGCAGAGTTAGAGAGTGTCTCAGCCAAACATCGCCTGATGTTAGAGGAATATTTTAGTGATAGCTTTGCTATGGGGCATTAAGAACTCTCTAGGACAGTTGGAGTATTTTTGGAGATTGGCTTGTTAAAAAAATTTTTGAAAGACGATGTTTCGAGAGCTTATGCTCTCTTTTTTTGCTTCCAATTTTTCTGATTAAGTCTGAATAATTTTGTTAAATGTTAACAGGATTTTCTTTCCAATTGATACTAGCAGACATCAAACATTTGTTTTAGAGTTATGACGAATTGCCACCTAGCCATGCATGACTTAGGCAAGTTGAACCTAACTGTGGCAATAGACTTGGAAGGGGTGACAAGAATCATTTCCTAAAAGAATTGATGAAGTGCCTATCAATTATTCGAATTGTAAAGTTCGTCTAAGTAAAGTTGAATTT
The DNA here is from genome assembly GCF_056500955.1 of Streptococcus sp. F2. NCBI lineage: Bacteria > Bacillati > Bacillota > Bacilli > Lactobacillales > Streptococcaceae > Streptococcus > Streptococcus sp. F2. Next base: position 53,788 of record NZ_JBWKAI010000001.1, on the reverse strand, counting down.
GATCTCGAATGGACTTTAATGATTTATGACTTGTTGTGTCAATAACACCAAAAACTCGATAATGATTTTTAAATATTTCCTCGTAATTAATATGATTTCCGATTAGAATAATATGAGCATGAGGATAACGCATACGTATTTCGTTTAGAAGGTCATATACTTGCTCAGATTTAAAAAAGTATGATTTATGATAAAATAAACCTGACATTTGTATTTATAATCTAAGTTTTTCCCACTAATAATTTGAGTTTTTAGAAAGTATCTCTTGAGGTAATAGTTAATATAGATAGATATCATATATCCTAAAAGAGAACGATGTAAGATTTGAATAACTATCATAATTTTCTCCACGTATTGAACAATCAATTGACTATGTCCATCATCAACAAGGTCAAACGTTAGCTGAAGACTCCTTTATTTTTAAAGATGCCAAGACTCAGGTTCAGATTGCATTCAGATTCCATTTGCAGACTTACTTTATATTGAAACGTCATATATTGCTCATAAATTGGTTCTTTATTCTACTAGAGAAAGGATTGAATTTTATGGGGAGTTATCTGAAATCGTTAAGCAAGAACCAAGATTATTTCAATGCCATCGATCATTTGTTGTTAATCCCTACAATATATCTTCAATACAACGATTAGAACGTAAGGTTTATTTAAAAAAACGGTTCATCTTGTCTAGTATCAAGGCTAAAAGTTACTGCTCTAAAAGAAGCAGTTGAAAATCTACATAATAAGGAGACTTAGATGACTAGCATCTTCTTTCTAGCACTTACTTTTACTCATGTCATTATTTTGATAATTTTACATGCTAAAGTATATGTATATAAAGTAACTGTGAAAAATCTTTCGCTTTATACGCTTTTCTTTTTTTATATTCTGCCCAGTTTGGAAATAGGTATCGAATTTCAAGATATGAATATCGTTTCTGATATTTATCAGAATGTCCTCTTGACTAGTGGAGTGATTGGCACCTAGGGTTAAGTTTTCTAAGATAGATCCACTAAAGATATAAGCTTGTTGGGGGAGATAGTTGATATGCTGACGAAGTACTTTTTTATCAATCATTTTAAGATTTTGATGATTAATAGAAATCTGTCCCTTGTAAGGTTCAAAGAAATTAACAATCATTTTAGCTAATGTTGTCTTGCCAGAACCATTAATACCAACTATACTGACTTTTTCACCCTCCTTAATGGTCAAACTGATATCAGATAAGGTATCACGACCAAAGCCGTATTTATAAGACAAGTCTGCAAATTGGATATCTCCATATAGACAATAGGTATCTGTTAATGCCTGCTCTTTTTGGAACTCAGATTTAACCAGGTAAACTTCATTAAGCCGATTATTGGCAACCTTAGCGGATTCCAGTTTAGTTTGAAGATTAATGATATTTTCCAAAGGATTAGTAAAGTAGAATAATAGTGTATTAAAAGTGATGAGTTGACCAACAGATATTTTACCATTCATAACTAGTCGTGCACCTACCCATAAGATAGTAATATTTAAAATGAGTTGTGCTCCTTGCTTTAGACTACTTTGTAGAATAGAATACTTACTTAACTTAAAAGATTTATCCAAATAGTCTACAAATTCACTATCGATTTTCTGATAACGAATTTCCTCGCTAGTCAATGATTTGATTGTTTCAATGCCATTAATATCTTCGATAATAGCAGAGCTGATCATGGAATTACTCTGCATGATATTGTTATTCATCTTTTCAAAAGGTTTCATAAAAGTAAAAATGATGATAATGTAGATTGGGATAGAAATTAATGATAGAAGAAATAGTTTAGTGTTTTGTACGAGTAACACACCACCTACAATACTTAAAATAGAGACATCTAAAAATAGAGATAGAATTGTAGAAGCAAGTGCATCAGTAATAGAATTAGCATCTGTAAACCGTGAAATGATTTCTCCTGTTCTGTGAGTTGCAAAAAAAGACATGGGTAATTCAAAAATATGGCGAATGTAAGATAAAATGACGTCAATGTTCAATCGCTGACTGAGTACAGTCAAGAGGTAGTCACGTGAAAAACTCATCGTTTGTTGTAGGATATAGGTAACGATAAGTCCAATTGAGATTATACCGAGTGTTGACTTCATCTGATTTGGAATATATTCATCCAAAATGCCTTGTAGATAGTAGGAACCACCAATGTTTATCAAGGTAACTAAGAGGCTCGCTAAAACGATAAAGAAGATTAATGACCCTTGTTTAAAAATTAGAGGTAGAAAACTCATTAAGCCATTCTTTTTATCCTTGTGAGGCTTATAGCCAGGTTCAGGTGCTAAAAAGATAGCAACTCCTGTCCATTCAGAAGCAAATTTTTCTTTGCTCATTTTGCTTACTTTAACGGAGGGATCTGGATCTCCAATGATGAGATGTTCTTTCTTAGCTTGATATATAACATAGTAGTGTTGGAGTTTTCCTTCTTTATTGACATGGACGATAAAAGGGTAAGGGACATCACTCATATCAAATAGGGTCATATCTGCTTGTATAGCTCTCGTTTCAAAGCCCATCTCCTTGGCCGCCTTTACGATTCCAAGGGCTGTTGTTCCTTCTTTATTAGTCTTTGCCAATTCTCTCAGATGTGCCAGAGAATAGTCAGACCCGTAGAATTTTGCAATCGAAGCTAGAGCAGCAATTCCACAATCTCTTGCATCAATTTGTGGTACAAACGTACGTTTACATGATGTCATTAATATATTTCCTTCCAGTAAATTACAAATTCATTATTGCAAAACTACTGATAAGAAATTCGAAAATTCTTAAATGGTATCTAGTATATCCTGAATGGTATTTTAAAATTAAAAGTAATAAGTTTCTAGTGATTATTTTCTAATTCGAAACGATTAAAAAACTATGAAAAAAATCATTTCATGATGAAAAAAGAACATTTAAAGATTTTACGAGGCACAGATTTCTAAAGATGCTATACTGAACATGTCAAGGTTGCAACAAGACATAATAAAAAATTATATAAGGAGATATTCGTTATGAATACAAAAACTTTGAAACAATTTGAAGTGATGAACTCTGAAATGCTTGCTGGTGTTGAAGGAGGCTGGGGCGGTTGGGGAGAAGCAATTGCCGGTCTATTAGGAGGCTTTGCTCCTTCACCAACATTAGATCAATTAAATGGCAAATGGCCAATTAGAAAACCTTCCAAACCTTGTAGTCCTTACGGAACTGGTGGGACACCTAATGCGTGTAATGGTTTATAAATTAGGACATATTTAAGTGTTTATGCAATAAAGGAAGTGGAGGTAGATATGCTGACTCTATACAAAAGACAAATCGCAGAAGTTTGGGAGATTGGGAGAGAAACGCCTCAGCCAGAGTGGGTACGTGATGCTTTTCGCAAGAATTACATCTGTTGGTTGGATGAGCATGTTCGTATTCTCATGACTGGACTAAATCCTTCGCTGACAACAAATTTAAAGATTGGTGCAACAGGAACAGTAGGTGGAGGATTTGCTGGATATGGTATGTATGTCCTTGGTTATCCAGGTGATTTCTTAGATGTGACCAACCATCGAGTTATTTCTGCCAAAAAATTCCATAAAGAATATCAGATTATTGATGGATAGAAAGAGCAGACTATGAACTTTTATGACTGGTTTAATTTCGAGGGTTTACAACAAAAAGGAACTCTTCGGAAAATTGTAGGAAGTATTTTCTTTGTCGGTTTTCATTTATTCATCATCTATTTGGTACAAAGATAATATGAAAATTCTAAACTGTCACATGTTCAAGTAGAATGTATGGCAGTTTTTTAACCTTAAATGGTCAATATTTTTTCATAAAAAGTATCTATCTCGAATGGTTATGATTAACCGTTCAGGAAGAATTTGATGCATTTCATGATAAAAAATCGTATATTTGAGGATTTTTATGAAGGATGAATTTAAAAATTGTTATACTAAACTCGTCAAGGTTGCAACTGGACAAAATATAAAAATTATATAAGGAGATATTCGTTAGGAATAAAAAAATTTTGGAACAATTTGAAGTGATGAACTCTGAAATGCTTGCTGGTGTTGAAGGAGGAAAAAACAATTGGCAAACTAATGTTTGGGAATGTGGATTATCTGCTGTTGCTGGTTGGGGATTCGGTGTATCAATTTGTGCAGCGAGTGGTGTTGGGGCACCGTTAATGGGAGCTTGTGATTATCTTGGAGCTAAATCTGCTGTAACTTTATGGGCAGCAATGACTGAAGCAACAGGTGGAGTTTAGGAGAATGGAATAGATGAATATTTTTTATAACATAGAGGAATATCACTTGAGCAGTACTAGTGGGGTAATGCAGCTTGAGCAGCTGTTTGCGGATATTCTGCCAATAAAGCTTCAGGTGGCTGAGTATAGAGAATTTTTTGCTAATCGTCATTTCGATTTTTCAAATTTATTTGATTTATTTATCACTAAAAGGTTCTGATAAACATAATAGAATTATTGAAATTACTGGAATAAACACTTTCTTTATTCTTTTTTTAATTTATCATCACATCAATTTCTTCTGTATGGGATATATCATTTTTGTTATTTTCATATTAGGATTATATAGAAAATCGTAAGAGTTCTTGTGGTGACATCAATTCTTTTTTGTTGAGACTTGAGATGACATTATTTTTTGAGTGGTATGGTAGGGGCAGCTGAAGGAGTAACATTTTGTGCTCAAGGAGACTCATATGAAGTTATTAAAACTTTTTTTCTTGATTTTTTTAACAATCTTATTAAGTTTGGTGATTCAAATTCCAACTTATTTGGGAATGAATTATTTTGAAAACAATACTGTTTGCAACATCCTGATAGGATTAGCAGCTTTTGAAAAGGCAACACTTTTCTGTACAACATTTATAAAGTGTTTTCTAGGCAATTAATCTTTTAGTCATTGGTGTTTGGTAGTTGAGACTACCAAACACCAATGAACATAGTCTTTAGTCTTAAGAGCTAGTTCTTCCAGCGATTGAAAAGTTTCTTGATAAACAAATTCAATTTTGAAAGCACGATACGTACTTTCAGCTACGGCATTGTCATAAGGACAACCAGCCTGACTAAGCGAACGTGTGATTCCAAAGGCTTCCAATATTTCATCAATTAACTGATTATCAAACTCTTTGCCACGATCTGAATGGAACATCTTGACTTTGGTCAGAGCGTAAGGGATGCTTTGTATGGCTTGCTTAACGAGTTCAGCGGTCTTGTGTCAACCAAGAGACAGGCCGATGATTTCACGATTGAAGAGGTCAATGATGAGACAAACGTAAGCCCAGCGGTCATTAACACGAACATAAGTCAAGTCGGTCACTAGGGCTTCAAGCGGCTTTTCTTTGTCAAATTGTCTGGCTAAACGATTTGAAATCGGGGCTTCATTCTTGCCTCTGGAATGTGGTTTGAAGGTGGCTTTCTGATAAACAGAAACCAAATTGAGTCGCTTCATAATGCGTCGAATCCGACGACGTGAAAGTGTGATACCTTCGTTATTCAAGCATATTTTGATTTTTCTGGATCCGTATCTGGCCTTACTTTCGAGAAAAATAGCTTTGATATTTTCTTCAAGTTCCGCTTCAGATACTGGCTCTACAGCTTTGTAATAATAGCTAGAACGAGGAATGTTCAACCAACGACACATGGCTGAAATGCTATAGTTATCCTTATTAGCAGTGATTATTTCCCTTTTTGTGCCATAATCACCGCCGCTTGCTTTAGGATATCTAATTGCATTTCGAGTTCTTTATTGCGTTTCCTGAGTTCAATCAGCTCCCGCTGTTCATCTGTCAGATTATCAACAGACTTGAATGAACCTGTTGTTTTGGCTTGTCTAACCCACTTATCGAAGGTGGAAGGGGTTAGCTCATATTCCTTGATGAGACTGCTACGCTTTCTACCAGCATTGTAAAGGTCAACAATTTGTTGCTTAAAATCATCGGTGAAGTGGCGACGTATTTTTCTAGACATATCTGTTCTCCTATTTTCTTTAGTGTAGAACACTTTATAATTTCTGTCTAGTTTAGTGTAACCGATTCATGTAATGCTACAATCTTATAATTATAGATTCCTTAGTGATATGTAAAAAAATTAATTTTTATGATAAAATAGATATTAAACTTATAAAACTAAAATTTTTGAAGCAATTTTTATAAATAGTAAGGGAAAATAAAGGTTAAAATGAATATTTTTGTCTTAGAGGACGATTTTTTACAACAAACTAGAATTGAAAAAATTATTTATAAGATTTTGACTGATAATAAGTGGGAGATTAACCACTTGGAAGTTTATGGTAAACCTAATCAGCTGCTTGAAGATATATCAGAGAGAGGAAGACATCAGCTTTTTTTTCTTGACATTGACATTAAGGGAGAAGATAAAAAAGGAATGGAAATTGCTGTGGAGATTAGAAATAGAGATCCGCACGCAGTGATAGTTTTTGTGACCACACATTCAGAATTTATGCCGGTATCTTTTCAATACCAGGTTTCAGCTTTAGACTTTATTGACAAAGAGTTGCCAGAGAAGTTATTTAGTCATCGCATTGAAAAAGCTATAACTTATGTACAAGATAACCAAGGAAAAACGTTAGCGGAGGATTCATTTGTTTTTACTAATGTAAAGTCCCAGATACAAGTCCCCTTTTCAGATTTGCTGTATATTGAAACCTCACTAATTCCCCATAAACTCATTCTCTATTCTACTAAACAAAGAGTAGAATTTTATGGCCAATTATCAGAAATTGTTGAGCAAGATGATCGATTATTTCAATGTCATCGTTCCTTTGTTGTTAATCCCTATAATATATCATCAATAGATAGATCCGAACGGTTAGTTTATTTAAAGGGGGGATTATCTTGTATTGTTTCGAGATTGAAAATACGATCATTAACAAAAGTAGTAGAAGAGTTGCACACTAAGGAGAAATAGTTGATATATTTAATTAATACGGTAGTCATAACACTTAATGTGGTTGTGCTATTGTTAATTCATGCGAGAATATTTGGCTATCGTATGGACACAAAAAAGAGCTTATTAGGGATTTTAACATTTTATATCTGTTCTCTTTTATCTACTTCTTTATCCAACCTACTATCAGTGGGTTTTTTAGGAGGACTATTACTTTATCCATTATTTTTTTTGTTATACACTCGCTATATTGCAAGACGAAAGGTCAATGGTTCACTTCTTTTATTTTATAGTTTGTTTCCTATTGCTTTTTGGGATGTAATTCATAGTTTTATTGTTTACTTTATTGTTTTTAATATTTCTTTTCTAAAAAATAACTATCATTCAAATATCATTATTATGATTGTTTCTATTGTTGCTGGTACTATGGTTTTGCTGCTGATTCAAGCTTTTAATTATGACTTTAGTCATTTAAGAAAAAAGAAACTAAATCAACGTACTAGAACGATTATATCTATTGCCAACTTTAGCATGATATTGTACTTTATTACCATTCCAATGATAGATTTTATCGAAGAAGTTGAAAATATTAATTTTACGAACTATCAAGAGATGATAACAGCAATTTATTTTCTTTTATTTATTTGTTTTGTAAATTTATTGGATCGGAACTTACGCCAAGAATTACAAAAGCAAGTTGTTCTACAAAAAGAGTTACAATTACAAAATATGGCTCGCTATAGTAAGCAAATCGAAGGACTGTATCAAAATATCAGAAGTTTTAGACATGATTATGCAAATATTTTAACAAGCTTGAAAATAGGCATTGATTGCAAAGATATTGAAATGATTTCAAGCATTTATCATAAGGTGTTGAAAGATTCAGGGAAGGTTTTAAGGGGAGAAAAATTCAATCTAGCAAGGCTGAGAAATATAAACGACCTTCCTCTGAAAAGTTTACTGTTTGTTAAATTATCAGAAGCTCAACGCTTATCCATACCTGTATCTATAGAAATTGGGGAACCGATTTCTATAAAAAACATTGAGTTAATCGATTTTTTAACCCTTGTTTCTATCTTGATAGATAATGCAATCGAAGGTGCAGCAGAGTCGGGAATAGTTCTTTGTTTTTTTGAACAATTTGGTAAACAGATATTAATTGTTCAAAATGATACTTTTGAAAAACAGATTAATCTTTCCACGATTTTTGAGCGAGGTGTTTCTTCAAAAGGAAATAATAGGGGAGTTGGTTTATCAAATGTTAGAGAGATATTAGAATCATATCCCACTGTTACCCTCAAAACAGTAAGTAATCATTTTGTTTTTAAACAGATTCTAGAAATAGAAATCCTATAATGTAATACTTTTCTTTTTTATCACTAAAATAAAATATTTATAAAAGCTTCCAAGGGTCTGTAGTAGGCTAAACCTGCTAAAGACTCTTGGAAGCTTTTATGAATGATGAATTACTAGTTTATATTTTAAAATTATTTTAGAAGGAACTTACTTTTTTCTCGCTTTCATACTAATATGATCTATGACAAGTTTAAAAATATCTCCACCAATCACTTTAAGTAATTCAGATTCAGATAATGTTGAAAAGTTATTTTTTGTTTTTTTATTGTTCATTGTAATATCTCCTAATAAAATTATATGAAATTTTAGTTTTTAATAATTTCCATAATAAATTGGAATTTTATTATATTTAATTAAAACTGTTGAGTATCTTCTCTTTATAGTAATTGAAATAGCTTTTCCGTGTAATGACACTTGTTACACGTCCTTGCAATCCATACTGTACGACGTCACTGTCTTTATTAGAAAGTTTGGAGAGTGCAGTAACCTTGAAGAGATTACCTTGATCAGTCTTTGTGGCAGATTTATCAATAGTCTGAATCGTTCCATTAATTGTTAGAGTTTGGTTTCCAACTTTTTCAAGACTAAGACGAACAGCTTGCTTTTCTTTTAACAATGAGACATGTTCTGAAGTGACGTAGTAGGTAATGAATACTTCCTTTATTTTTTTGATATCTGGGTAGATTTGAGCCACCTCACTTCCATTAGGAATGAGAGATTTCCCTTCAAATTCACTGTTTAGATGTATCGTTCCTGTTTCAGGAGCTATAATTATATTGTTCTTTAGCTGAATATTGGCTTACTCAATTTGATTTTTAAGTTCAGTAATTTGATTTTCAACTGTGGTAAGTTGTTGGGAAGCATTTTGCAGAAATTGTGTTTTTAAAATATCTATTTTGATCCTATGACTAGTGTCTGGAAGAGAAAAATTTCCTGTACTAGCACGTTGGATACTAAGGTTTGCCATTGAAGATTCAAGTTCTGAGATATTTTGTGAGATTTGAGAAAGGTATTCTTCTTTTAAAGCTGAGTTATCTTCTTGTGCTTGAAATTGAGTTTGATATTTTTTTAGGGCAGTTTGATGTGGATTCTCAGGTGAAAGCTTATATTCTTGATTATTAATAGCTTGCTTTAGCTCTTCATAATCTGTAATTTTTTGATGAAGTTCGTCAAGCTGACTAGTAATAACTGAAATGGCATGATTAGCAAGACTTGCTTGATTATTGACTTCAGCATTTTTTTTAGCAATTCCAATGATTATATCTTGGGTTTGTTTGAGAAAATGATTAAACGTATCGCTATAGCCGAATTCATCTTCTCCCTTAAATAAGTTAGTTTCTTGTTCTAGACTGGTTCTGAGTATTTGGAGTCCATTTTTTTGTTTGTTAAGAGTGGCTAATTGTTTTTCTAAAGCTTTTTTTTGAGAATTTTCCATTGTTTTTGAGTATTGGATAATAACATCACCTTTCTTAATAAATTTATTGTTTTTTAAATTGTTGATGACAATAGTATGGTCACTAGTTGATTGGACTGAAGCAATAACTTTTGTTGGCGTCATTTCTCCTTGTGAAGTAATGGTAATTTCTTTTTTAGCAAAGAGAGCAAAAATAACTAAGAAGCTCACTAACAAAACGGATGGCAAAATCAAGAAAGTTGCAAAGTTATGATGACGTCGATGATAAAATTCCGCACTTTTAAAAAGGTTTGGATTCATGTTATTCTCCTTAACTACTAAATAAATGATGATAGAAACCTTGTTTAGTCATTAATTCTTGATGAGATCCTATTTCAATAATTTTGCCCTCATCAAGCACAATGACTTGATTGGTCCGCGCTGAAATGCTGAGACGATGAGCTACGAAAATAATAGTTTTATCCGTCATAGCCAAAAGATTATCAATAACCCTCTTTTCAGTTAGTACGTCAAGACCGCTTGTAGCCTCATCTAGAATAAGCACAGACGCCTTGGTTAGGAGAGCTCTGGCAAGCGCAATTCGTTGCTTTTGGCCTCCTGAGAGTCCGGCACCATCAGAAAGCTCTGTTTGATAGCCCATAGGCATTTGTTCAATATCTTGTCGAATTTCTGCAACCTCACAAGCTCTTAGAATATCTTCATGACTAGTACAGTCATTAGCACCTAAGGTTAAATTTTCTAAAATAGAACCATTAAAAATATAGGCTTGTTGGGGGAGATAATTAATATGTTGGCGAAGACTTTTTTTATCAATCATTTTTAAGTCATTATGATTAATGGTAATTCGGCCGTTATAAGGCTCAAAAAAATTAACAATCATTTTAGCTAGAGTCGTTTTACCAGATCCACTGATACCAACAAGGCTAACTTTGTCCCCTTGCTTAATAGTGAGATTAATATTTGATAGAGTATCGCGTCCAAAGCCATATTTATAGGATAACTCTTCAAATTGAATGTCTCCGTGTAATAATTCTTGATTGACTAATGTCCCAGCCTCTTGAAATTCAGAATCGACTAGGTAAACTTCATTGAGACGATTATTAGCTACCTTGGCTGATTGAAGTTTGGTTTGAAGATTAATGATATTTTCTAAAGGATTGGTAAAATAAGATAAGAGAGTATTAAACGTAATCAACTGACCAACAGAAATTTTTCCTCCCATAACTAATTTGGCCCCAAACCATAAGACTATCACGTTAAGGATTAGTTGCGCCCCTTGTTTGAGACTGCTTTGTAAAATAGAGTACTTACTTAACTTGAAGGATTTATCCAGATAGTCCACAAATTCACTATCGATTTTCTGATAACGATTTTCTTCACTGGTCAGTGATTTAATAGTTTCAATGCCATTGATATCTTCGATAATGGCTGAGCTAACCATAGAGTTACTCTGCATGACATCATTATTCATCTTTTCAAATGGGTGCATAAATATAAAGATAATAACAATATATAGAGGGACTGAAACCAGAGATAGAAGAAAAAGATTGGTATTTTGCACTAACAGGACTGTCCCTACGATAGTTAAAATACTGACATCAAGAAAAAGAGACAAAATAGTAGAAGCGAGTGCATCAATAATAGCATTAGCATCTGTAAACCGTGAAATGATTTCTCCTGTTCTGCGAGTTGCAAAAAAAGACATGGGAAGCTCAAAAATATGGCGAATGTAAGATAAAATGACGTCAATGCTTAATCGCTGACTCAGTACAGTCAGGAGATAGTCTCGCGAAAAACTCATCATCTGTTGGAGGATATAGGTAATGATAAGACCAATTGAAATAATGCCGAGTGTTGATTTCAGTTGATTTGGAATATAGTCATCTAATATACCTTGTAGGTAATAAGAACCTACAATATTAATCAGAGTAACGAGTAGGCTAGCTAATATGATATAGAAAATCAGAGATCGCTGTTTAAAAATGAGAGGTAAAAAGCTTATTAGACCATTCTTTTTGTCCTTATGAGGCTTGTAGCTGGGCTCGGGTGCTAGAAAAATAGCGACACCCGTCCATTCAGAAGTAAATCGCTCCTTTGTCATCTTAGTGACTTTTACTGTCGGGTCAGGGTCGCCGATTATCAGATAATTTTTTTTGTTTTGATAGACGACATAGTAGTGTTGGAATTTACCTTCTTTATTAACATGAACAATAAAAGGATAAGGGACATCTTCTATATCAAAGAGGGTCATGTCTGCTTGAATAGCTCTTGTTTCAAATCCCATTAATTTGGCAGCTTTGACGATGCCAAGCGCTGTTGTTCCCTCTTTATTTGTTTTAGCTAACTCTCTTAAATGAGCTAAAGAGTAGTCTGAACCGTAATATTTAGCGATGGAAGCAAGAGTAGCCACACCACAGTCTCTAGCATCAATCTGAGCAACAAATGTTTTTCGATAGGATATCATTTGTAAAAGACCTTTCTATTAAATACTAAGCTATTATGACATATATATAGGGAGTTTTTATCAAAAATCTTAAAAGGTATTTATAAAAGCATGAATGGTATCATTTAAACTTCTTAATTAATTAACTATTGTCACAGCGTAAGTGTAGAGAGGATAAAAAGACATTTCATGATGAAAAAACGGCCTTTTAAGATTTTGAAGTCATGATACTGTTCTTTATGATATTCTGTACTAGTCGAGGTTGCAACAAGACAAAATCCTAATTTTAGAAGGTGCTATAATGAATACAACAAAAAAACAATTTGAAGTTATAGATGACATTAAACTCTCTCTTATGGGAGGTGGGAGCAAAATAAGTGTTGGAGAAGTGGGACAAGCGTTAGCAGTCTGTACTTTAGCTGGTGCAACAATCGGTAGTGTTTTTCCTATTGCTGGTACTTTAGGCGGAGCAGTTTTAGGTGCACAGTATTGTACAGAAAAGTGTTGCCTTTTCATATAAATGACTATCTATCACTGATGTATAAGTAGTAGAGGAGTGGTATGAAAATTTTAGATATTATTTTTAACCTATCTGATAGAAAGATGATATTTCTAGAAAATGTTGAAAAGCTGGGAGGTTACATTGTCCCTTTTACCCTTATCATCTTGAGTGTAGCCTACAACTTTAGGCACCCTTATCCTATTTGGGCTGCTGTACTAGGAGGTATATCCCTTATTGTGATCTTTATTTATTTTATACTTATTGTTTATCTATATTTGCGTTATAGATACTTGGTATGGAAAAAAATACCAGAAATTAAGATTAATTCTATTGAGCTATAATGCAATCACATTTAAGGGGAAAATGGATTACTTATACAATATCAGTACTTATGATATTTAACTTTAGAGACTAAAGAGTTAAAAGCAAAATGCGTATTGAAAATTGGTTAAAAAAGTTATAACTATCTCTGATAACAGGAATAACAATTTGTTCGGTTATATTTGCTACCGATAGAGTAGAGGAGGTGAAGATATGCGTAATATATTAAGATTTTTAGGTATTATTATTATTTCTGCAGTGATTCTATTTAGTATAGGTAGTTTCTACGATTTACCATTAATGAAAAATATACAACTTATCTGTTGGAGTTTTATCCTTGATTTATTCGTTTTTGTCTACAAACAAAGACAAACGACAGAAGTGCTCACATGGTATCAAGTTGTTAAGCAATTTTGGTTATTTATTAAGTGTACTATTCTTATTCCTACCTTAATTGCTTTTATTATAATAATAGGATGTTTGACGAGTATATCAGAGGTATCAATTTACTTTTATTTACACCTTATTGTTGTTTGCTATACAATAGGAATGATTTTATCATTAGGTCGTCTTATTTCTCCTAATCACTCTATATTTAATAAACTTAAAAAGCGAAATGAATAATATTTAAAGTTTGTTTTTAAATAATGGGACTAGTTTAGTGTAACCGATTCAATTAAAGAATAGTTCGTGACAAGAAGATACCTTTGAAGTTTCAGAAATAATCTGTTTTCTATCCTGTTATACTCATCTTTGCCAAAGTTGCAACAACACAATAATAACAATTGCCTGGGCATTGGGTGATTAGTTTACTATCAATAGGGTTAGAGTGGAGATGGAGTATATGGGTTGGCATTAATCTTATAGTGGTGTTTCTGCTGAGTTATGTGCTAACAAAAAGAAAATCAATTTGTAACCATCAAGGGTCACCATCTAAGCTCAAAAAATGGCTATTTGCGATTGGTGCCTTTATCGTTTTATTTTGTTGGGCCCTGCTAGTCAAAACATTTTTCCCAATAACGCAGAACCAGTAGTGATTGATAACTGATATGAATCAGGTCAATCACTACTTTCGAGTGCTTTTACTATTGACTATCTGTCTTTTTGCCCCAATTTACGAAGAGATAACGTTCAGGTTGTTTGTCATGAGAACATTTGGGAACTCGCTGAGTGGTCCCTTGGTTGTGATCTTATCTTCTATACTATTTAGCTGGTCTCACTTGCATGGTTTGTCCATCATTGACTTTGTTGTCTATTTTGGTATAGGTTTGATTTTCGCTAGTTTGTACCACTATACAAAATCCATTCATTATTCGACTGGCGTGCATATTGTTTGAAATAGTTTGCCCTATATTTTTTATTTTCTAGTATTTTTGCTTGATTTATTCTAACTAATAAGTTTGGGAGACTAATCATTACTGAGACATTACTGACAGTTTAAAAGAGCCTTTCGGCTCTCTTGTTGTTCGTTTTCTAATTAACAAAATGATGTTTTTTATTTTTTTATAAATAAAGTTCGTTATTTTATTTAATTTTTATCAATGCTAGAACTATTCGTTCGACTAATTTGAGAAAATATAGTATGATGAACTCCTAAATAAAAAAATAATGAAAGGAACATGATGATGTTAAAAGATGTTAATGTTGGAATGAGTCGTTCATTAGTTAGAGGTGCCGTTGCTCTAGTAGTAGGGATTGGTTTTTCTGTTGCAACGGATTCAGTAAGTGCTTCGAGTAGAGGCTTTGGGATAGGTTATCGGGAAGAAAAGACACAGATGTTCTCGTCGGATCAGCCTTATCAAGTGGTTTTATATCGAGGTGAGTCTAACACGGTTAGGTTTACCTACACCAATCAGATGTATCTGATGAAAGATATTCGCATTGCTTTGGATGGTTCTGGTAAGTCTTTGACCGCTCAGACTGTTCCTGGTATGGGTCATTTTTATGAGGGCTTTCAAACTTCTGCTAGAGGGATTTTTACGATGTCAGGAGTTCCTGAAAGCACTATTCCCGTTGCTAACCCTAATGCACAAACCAAATATACAAGGTATTTCAAAGTCATTGATGATATGCATAACACAATGTATAAAGGAACTGTTTTTCTTGTTCAGCCGCAAGCTTGGAAATACACCATGAAATCCATTGATCAGTTAGTTGTAGATGATTTGAATCATATCGGTGCTGATGATATTGAGCGAATGACAACTCTGATTAAGACTGCGGGTGCCCTTTTAACCACAGGAGGTAGTGGGTCTTTACCAGATAATATTAAGGTATCTATTAATCCAAGAGGTGGCCAAGCCACGATTATTTACGGAGATGGCTCTACGGATATTATTCCGCCAGCGGTGTTATGGAAAAAACGATTGGAAAAAGATAATGCCGAGGAAGGTCTAACAATCTCTCCCAAAATTGTTCATGATGTTAGAGATTCTGAACAAGAAGAAGGGGATCATGACGATGAAGAGCAAACGGAAGAACCCATTTTTTGAGGAGAAAAGAATTAAGCAGGACGCTCTTTAAGAATCTCGGTAAATAAAAAAACCATTTTGGTTACATAAAAAGGAACACTGTCAAAAAAATGACAGTGTTCCTTTTTATTTTAGGAGAGAGCTAAGGTTGGTCATCTAATGGGATTTCTACCTGTTCAACTGTCATAGTAATGACAGGTTTGACAACGCCATCCTTATTTGGGAGAGAAGGAGCCTTGTTTTGGGGTTTATTTTGATCAAGGGCTACTTTTTTTAAGGGATGTTGTTTTTTGTAAGTTGTAGTCATCGCAGTAGATGTCCTTTCCATCGTGTGTTTAGGAGTTGGTGGTTTAGGGGTAACAGCAAGAATAAAACACAGTACACTAATCGTTAAGATGAGATAAAACTGTTTCTTAGACACTTACTGTTAGCCTTTCTATAAACACACTCTGATAAGGTTATGCTCTGTGATAGTTAGTAGATGGAATAGAGTGTGTTAAGTGTTCGTACTGACTATCCAAACGGTGCTCGGTATCCATAACATCTTTTCCTGCAAGGAAGTATTTTGTGGTATGAGCTGAGTCATTCCAAGTGGTATCAACGTAGTAGTTAACACCATCAATCGTAACGATATTCCAGGCATGATTTTCATTCAATCCTTTTCCTGTTACATACCAAGCAGACAAACCAGCAGCTGTTGCCATATCTTTAAACATTACTGCATAAGCTTGGCAGACACCGCGTTTATCTTTGTATAGGGCTTCAGGGGCATGGATACTTATTCCACTTGCAGTTTCACGATTGCTAGCTAACTCTTCTGTTGCGTATGTATACTCATTGACTATATGGTCATGGATAATTTTAGCTTTTTCGTAATCACTTGTGATATTTTTGTTAGTGATGTTTTCTCTAACAAAGTTGTCCACAAATTGTTTGTATTCTTGGTGTAAAGCCACCATGTCATCTTTGAGGGTATAAGTGATGGTAACATCTGTGTTAACAACGATACGTTGGATTTCTCCGCCAAGCGTGTAAGTGCTAATACGACTTTGTGAAGCAAAGGAAGTTGCAGTCCCAAGTTCATCTCCGATTGCTCGGATGATTCCGCCAAGTTGTTGTTGGTATTCATCGACTTGGTCTTGGGTTTTGAATTCCATTTGCACACTGATGTGAGGGACGTGGTTACTGATATTGCTGCGTAATACCTCTTTTAAGTTATCATAATCAGCAATATTAGTAGACTCTGCTTGAGGGGCAACTGGAACAGGAGTTGCAGAATGCTCTTCGCGCTCAGCAGCTTCCTGGTCAGTTTCTGTAGCTAATGGTTGTGTATGGGTATCTTCCACATGGTCTGTGCTGACACGGACTGGAGAGTTACCATTTACAGGAATAGCGGCAAGTTTAGCTGTTTCTGCTTCGATAGCATCGGTAGAAATAGCATCAACTTCTTGTTGGAGATTAGCAACCTCCGCTTTGTAACCATTCACAGCAGTGACATAAGGATTCACCTGATTGTTAAGAGAAGTGAACAATTGCTCAGCTTCTGGCATAGAGCGAACGGCGTTATAGTTAACCGCCTCTAAAATAGCACGAATATTAGCAACTGCTTGGTTGCGTTGTCCGACTAATTGAGCGTATTGGTTTTGGCTAGTCTGAAGTTTACTATTTTCTTGGTCAACCAGATGTTGAACAGTTTGGCTAATAGCATTTCGCTGTTGGACAATAGCGTTATAGTTGCTATTGCTAATGCGACCTACTTTAAGTTGAGCGAGTAGCTGATCATCTGTTTGCTTAAATGATGCTATAGCACTATTTAAGCGATCAACTGCTGACTTGGCATTTAGCTGATCGAAGGCATTTACATTTTCAACAACATATTGATTAAGGAGACGATGTTGTTCATTAATATAATTAACAATTTGTCCATAACGATCTTGTTGAGTAACGTAATAATGATATCCATCAGTAGTATCATCAGCTTTAACCTCATAATTAAGGGCTGATAGTGAGCTTACAAGTAAGGCTGCAGCAAGGCTGCTAACAATTTTCTTAATCTTCATTAGTTCTCCTGTTATAAACTAAGTAAAATAGTGGTTTCTATCATAAACAGTGTTATGAAACGAAAAGGTTATCCACCAACGATAATCAGGATGTCCATGATTAATGTCAACAATAATGCTTTATTAATTTTTTTCATGACAGCTTCCTTTCTGATTTTCTATTTTGTACTTGTATTATATAATGGATTTGACGGATTTGAATTTTTGTTGTGAAAGTGGGAAAAATGGAAAAAGAACTCGGTAAAACCTTAAGGCGACTACGCCAAGGAAAACAAGTTAGTATTTCATCTTTAGCAGATGAACACTTATCTAAGTCACAAATTTCACGTTTTGAACGTGGAGAGTCAGAAATCAGCTGTAGTCGTTTACTTAATCTTCTTGATAAACTCAATATTACCATTGATGAATTTGTCTCAACACATTCGAAGACCCATACCCATTTTTTTACACTGCTAAGTCGGGTAAGGAAATATTATGCTGAGAAAAATGTAACCAAACTACTCAAGTTGCTTGAAGTCTACGCGCACAAAGATTATGAGAGTACCATGATCAAAGCCATTTTATCCTCAATTGAGCCGACCGTAGAGCCAAGCGAAGAGGAAGTGACTCGCTTGACAGATTATTTGTTTAGTGTCGAACAGTGGGGGTATTACGAAATTATTTTGTTAGGCAATTGCTCACGCTTTATTAATTACAACACCTTATTTTTATTAACAAAAGAAATGGTAACATCGTTTGCTTATTCAGAACAAAATAAGACAAACAAAACATTAGTAACTCAGTTATCGATTAATTGCCTGATTATCAGTATTGATTATTCCTATTTTGATCATAGTCATTATTTAATTGAAAAAATTGAGTTTTTGTTGCGAGACGAGCTTAACTTTTATGAAAAGACTGTCTTTTTATATGTGCATGGTTACTACAAGCTAAAACAGGAACAGGCTTCAGGAAAAGATGATATGCGTCAAGCCCTGCAGATTTTCAAATATCTTGGAGAAGACGCTCTTTACTACAGCTATAAGGAACATTACCGTAAGGAAGTCCTTGGAGATGAAGAAGATGAGGAAGAAGGTTAAAGGAGAATCAGTTGATTTCTGCTATTTTTCCTCGTACAATAACAGTGAGAAAGGAAAAGGACATTGTGCTGATGAGCACAATTGATGGGCTAGGCATCAGCGATTTGGACGATTCTCTGTTAGGAGTGATGACCATTGTCAAGCTGGATGAGAAATCTAGTTGTCCTTGAAGGAAACAATTATGCCAGAATTACCAGAAGTTGAAACGGTTCGACGAGGACTCGAGTCTTTAGTGCTAGGTCAGGAAATTGTTGCTGTCAAGGTAGAAGTGCCTAAGATGGTCAAGTCGGATTTGAGGATGTTTCTTCAGACATTACCTGGCCAAACGATTCAAACTATTGGTCGGCGGGGTAAATATTTAATGTTTGATTTCGGTCAGACGGTCCTTGTGTCACATCTACGCATGGAAGGTAAGTATTTGCTTTTTCCAGAGGAGGTGCCTGAACAGAAACATTTTCATGTTTTCTTTACCTTAAAAAATGGATCGACCTTAGTGTATCAAGACGTGCGTAAATTTGGGACCTTTGATCTTATTCCTAAATCCCAATTGTCTGATTTTTTTGCCCAACGAAAACTTGGTCCAGAACCAAGGAAAGAGACCTTTAAACTTAAACCATTTGAAGTTGCTCTGCAATCTTCCAAAAAACTAATTAAGCCCTATCTTTTGGATCAGACGCTTGTTGCTGGTTTAGGAAATATTTATGTTGATGAAGTACTCTGGGCAGCTAAAGTTCACCCTGAGCGTCTCTCTTTTAGTTTAAAAAAGGCAGAGATAAAACGGCTACATGATGAAACCATTCGTATCTTGCAGCTAGGGATTGAAAAAGGTGGTTCAACTGTTCGAACCTATCGAAATGCTTTAGGAGCGGATGGGACGATGCAGCATTATTTGCAGGTGTATGGCCAAGCAGGAAAACCTTGCCCACGTTGTGGTCAGGCTATTAGTAAACTAAAAGTTGGAGGAAGGGGGACACACATTTGCCCGAAATGTCAGAAAAAAAGGTCCTAATGATTGGTATCACCGGAGGAATTGCCTCAGGAAAATCAACAGTAGTGGCCATGATTAAAGAAGCTGGCTATCAGGTGATTGATGCGGATCAAGTGGTTCACCAGTTACAAGAAAAAGGCGGCCGCTTATACGAGGCTCTGAAGCAGGCTTTTGGTAATGAGATTTTAAAAGAAGATGGTGAGTTAAATAGGAAAAAGTTGTCAGAAATGGTTTTTTCAAATCCGTCTCACATGGCAACCTCATCCGCTATTCAAAATCAAATCATCAAAGAAGAGCTAGCTGCTGAGCGTGATCAGTTGGCTCAAAGCCAAACAGTCATTTTTATGGATATTCCTTTGTTAATTGAATTGGGCTACCAAGACTGGTTTGATGCGATTTGGTTGGTTTATGTAGATGCCCAAACCCAATTGCGGCGTTTAATGGCTAGAAATCATTTGAGGGAAATTGACGCCAAAAAACGCTTATCCAGTCAGTTATCAATAGAGAAAAAAAGACCTTATGCCAGTCTAGTGATTGATAATAGTGGAGATATGGAAACGTTAAGAAAGCAAGTTCACAAAGCCTTAGAACAGTTACCTAAGCCATACTGATCAGATTGTTTGAGTTAAGGAAGCAAATCCTTCTATTAGAAGGTCTTGCTCAAACTGAAGAAAAAGTCTGTTTTCTTCAAAATTATTATTTTGTTATGATACTTGACTTAGGTAGCAGAGATGGTAGCAACTCCCTCCGGGATTTCATACCTAGATGTTGAGCCTAGTTCTTAAAATCTCCGAACGCCAGAAACGCCATGTTTCTGGCGTTTTTGTTACGGCATAAAGTATCGAGTTTGAGCTTGTGTCACTCGCCTATGACCAATACAATGCAAAAGTGAGACTATTTTTTGATGACATTGTAAACAAATTCTTTTAGAGGTACTTTGTCTACAACCTGGAGTTTCTATTAGAAGGTCTTGCTTTTTATTCTTATCTTTTTTAAGCATTCTTGTTATTTACGTTGCTTTTGGATACAATGAAAGAAAAGGTTTTCAGAGAAGGAGAAGGCAATGGAGTTGGTTATTAGAAATATTCGGAAAAATTTTCAGGAAAAAGAGGTGTTAAAAGGAGCTTCTTATACCTTTCGTGAAGGGGAGATTACAGGTCTTCTTGGTCGAAATGGTGCAGGTAAAACCACTCTTTTTAACATTTTATATGGAGAACATCAGGCCGATCAAGGAGAGATTTTTCTGGTAGAAAATGGGGTAGAACGCCCATTAGAGTTAGAAGAGATTGGCATGGTTTTCTCGGAAAACTACCTACCTGAGTTTTTAACGGGTTATGAATTTATTAAATTTTATCTCGACCTACATCCAGGCAAGGACCAGTTAGCAATTGATGACTATCTTGATTTCATGGAGATTAATGAGGTTGATCGCCACACAATCATCAAAGGTTACTCAGATGGAATGAAAAGCAAATTATCTCTCATCTGTATTTTAATCAGCAAACCTAAAGTTATTTTGTTAGATGAACCTCTGACTGCAGTTGATCTAGTGTCCAGTATTGCTATTAAGCGTTTATTGTTAACTCTACGAGACAAACATATCTTGATCTTATCGACCCATATCTTAGCCTTAGCAGAAGATTTATGTGATCATGTTGCGATTTTACATAATGGCACTTTAGAAACCATGCCTTTATCAACGACAGATGAAACTTTTGAAGCTAAGCTCTTGGAAATCTTACAAGGAGAAAGCCATGACAACTAAGGATTTGTTGCGTATTCTCTGGCAGATAGATGGGGTAACTCGTTACAATACCTTGATTTATTGGTTACAGAAATTGCCTCTTATTGGGAGAAAGATACCGCAAGCTTGCTATCGCCTAAAAGAAGGAAAAGTGTTTTTAACCGTGATTCATGGTCTAATATTTCCCTTTTCTATTCTAGCGCAAATGGCTCTATATGTGGGTATTTGCTTTACCTCGGCTCATGTTGTGAGGGCTTGGTTTAGTGAGTATACTTGGTATGCTAGTCCGAAGCCGTTTACCTTAAGTTTGCTTTGGTTGGTTATTTTTTCTCTCTTGCTCATGACCGCTTTAGATATTAAACTCGTGACACGTGATGATATGGACTTGGCCAAGGCCATTCGTCAATTTCATTTGCTTCCAAGAGATTACTTGAAAGCCAAGCAACTCATGCTGTTAGGTCGTGAACTGCTCTTTCATGTCTTGGTATTAGGGATTTATTTTACACTCAATCAATTTGCTTTTTGGCATGCCATTAGCTTTACCTTGCTGGTGTCGGGCGTGAGGCTTTTCCTAAAGGTCATTTTTTTACCCCTTTACGATAGGAAAGGAGACGATAAGGAAAAATACCTTAACAGGCTCCTGTTTAGTCTTTTTGGGATAGCTTTTCTGGTGAGCGGCGGATTATTAGTTTTAGGAAATCACTTCGCACCGCAAATCTTTTTCTCCATTCCTGCGGGGTGCTTGGGCATTGTCTTGTGGGGTTATGGGTTTTACCGTTTGGTAAGTGATGCTGAGTTAGATACCCTTACCCGTAGTGTGGTAACGCATGAGACCATGAAGGAACGAGTGGCTGTGATGGAGAATGTGCATACGGTAGAAGTTGCTGTTAAAGAAAAGGATATTGACTTATCTCCTCAAAAGAAGCATCGCTTGCAAGGCCTAACGGGGATAGCTTATCTGAACGCTATCTTTTTACAACGGATGGGAAAACGTCTTCGAAAAGGTGTGACCATACGCTTGCTTATTGTAGGCTTAGCCATTGTGGCTGAACTGATTGGTCTCTATTATTTTAGGCATCAGTTGGGACAAGTGAAACACCAGGAATTTGTCCGAATCTTATACGTGTCGTTAGTATCGGGGTATTTGATTTATGTAGGAGAATCATATATTAAGTTTTGTTTTTACCATTTGGACCGGCCCTTATTAAAATTTAACGATTATAGACAACGCGAAGTGATTTTAGCGACCTTGAAGACCCGTTTTTGGTCTATTATTAAGCATAATATTCCTATTTTTGTAGCGGCTAATCTCTTTGTCTTGATCTTATATGTGGCTTTGTTTCCTCTCGTTTGGACAGAAATAGTTCTTATTGTCATGGTGCAATTCTTGTCTATGAGTTTCTTTTCACTTTATTTTTTATATTTGTATTTTCTTTTGCAACCTTTCACAGAAGGGTTGAAGTCTAAAAATGTGCTTTATAATGTACTGACCTTTATTGTTTATTATTTAGGTTATCAGTTATTTCGATTTACCACCGATATGACCATGCCTATTTTCTTGATTATCCTCTTTGGAATGATCCTTATCTTGGGAGTGGGGTATTTAGCTGTTTATTACCTGGCACCTAAAACCTTTAGGCTCAAATAAGGGAAAAGCTTGTGCTATAATATCATTAAGGGTGAGGAAGCTATGCTAGGCATTCAGGTTGCTCACAAATGCGTTTTCATAAGCTGTTTATCAGGAAAAAGAGGAATTTTATGACTACAATAACAATTGCAAAAGGCGACCAACCTGTAGCATTACAATTAGGGATGCTAAACCGTCATGGTTTAATAGCTGGAGCGACGGGAACAGGAAAAACGGTGACTCTAAAAGTTCTGGCAGAGCAATTAAGTTTGGCAGGTGTACCAGTCTTTTTGGCAGATATCAAAGGTGACCTTTCCAATCTCGCTAAGGCGGGGGAAGTGACAGAAAAACTAGCTACTCGTCTAGCTAAAATGGGAATAACAGATTACCAACCTCAAGCTTTTCCAGTTAGGCTCTGGGATGTTTTTGGACAGACTGGGCAGCCTTTACGGACAACGATTTCTGAGATGGGTCCTATGATGTTGTCGCGTTTATTAGGACTGAATGATACTCAAACGGGAGTTATGACCATTGTCTTTAAAATCGCCGACGAGAAAGGCTGGCTCTTGATTGATTTGAAAGACTTGCAGGCCATTCTAAAAGAAGTTGGTGACCATGCCTCAGACTATTCCAGCCATTACGGTAATGTGACCAAACAATCTGTCGGAGCTATCCAAAGAAGTCTCTTGACTTTGGAACAAGAAGGGGCCGAACAATTTTTTGGAGAGCCTGCTTTAGAGGTGGCTGATTTAATCCAACGAGATGTGGTTTCGGGTCAGGGAGTCATTAACATTTTGTCAGCGACTAAGCTTTTCCAATCACCCACACTTTACACGACCTTCTTACTTTGGTTATTATCAGAGCTGTACGAATTATTACCAGAAGTTGGGGATTTGGACAAACCTAAGATGGTTTTCTTCTTTGATGAAGCTCATCTATTGTTCAAAGATGCTCCTAAGGTCTTTTTGGAAAAAGTTGAACAGATTGTGCGGCTTATTCGTTCAAAGGGAGTTGGAATTTTCTTTGTGACTCAAAACCCACTTGATTTGCCAGAAACGGTTTTGGCTCAACTGGGAAATAGAATTCAGCATGCCTTGCGCGCTTATACACCGAAAGAACAAAAGGCAGTTCGTGTCGCTGCGGATACTTTCCGCCAAAATCCTGACTTAGATGTGGCAAGGGTGATTACAGAACTAGAAGTCGGCGAAGCTTTGATTTCTGTTTTGAATGACAAGGGACAACCATCCATCGTTGAACGTGCCTATATCATGCCGCCTAAGAGTAGCTTTGCTCTTTTGTCAGAGATAGAGAGTCAGCAGATTGTCCAGTCTTCTCCGTTTGCCACTAAATATAGCCAAGCCATAGATCGTGACTCCGCTTATGAAAAATTAGCTGCTAAGGTTTTAGAAGACCAACGACTGGCTGAAGAAGCACTTGCGGCTGCACAACGGGAAAAAGAGGCTAAGGAAGCCATCAAGGCACAAGCCGCTGCTGAAAAGGCTAGCCGCCGATCAGTTGGACGTCCCCGCAAAACAGTTGTGGAAAAGGCAACAGATGCCTTTATTAGTACGACAGTTCGAACCATTGGTAGGGAGCTTGTTAGGGGGCTTCTTGGCAGTCTACGTAAGCGCTAATCACACAGCAAAATGACGTAAAAGCTTTCTGAGGGGTCTTGTCCTGTTGGGCCTGAGGAAAGCTTTTCTCTTTCTGCTCAGTTTAGTTAGCCTGCTTTTTGCTTGCCTGTGAGAGAATTGTGGTATAATAGTCAGAGGTATTTTGGAAAGAAGATGATGACCTATTAGCGAAGAAGCGATAACAACTGTCAATTGGAAACAAAATTTAAAAGTAGCTTGGCTTGGTAACTTCTTTGCTGGGGCAAGCTTTTCACTTGTCATGCCATTCATGGCCCTGTATGTTGAAGAACTAGGAGCCCCTAAGGCATTGGTGGAGTGGTATGCCGGTTTGGCAGTTGCCATTACGGCACTAGCGTCAGCTATATTTGCGCCACTTTGGGGAAAACTTGCTGATCGTTATGGTCGAAAACCGATGATGCTTCGAGCAAGTTTTGTCATGACCTTTACCATGGGAGGGTTAGCGGTTATTCCTAATGTGTTTTGGCTGCTTGTTTTGAGGCTGTTAACGGGGATTTTTTCAGGCTATATCCCCAATTCAACGGCTTTGATTGCCAGCCAAGTTCCTCAAGAAAAATCCGGCTATGCCCTAGGGACTTTGGCAACGGGAGTGACAGCTGGTGCCTTAATTGGCCCTCTTATTGGAGGAGTTTTAGCAGAACTATTAGGTATTCGTCAGGTCTTTTTATTGGTAGGGATAATCTTATTGCTCTGCTCCTTAATGACAGTTTTTTATGTCAAAGAAGATTTTGAGCCTATTGAGAAGTCTCAAATGGTACCTACCAAAGATATTTTAAAGCAAGTAAAGAGTCGAAAAATCATGCTCGGCCTATTTGTAACCAGTATGATTATTCAGATTTCTGCTCAATCGGTTGCCCCTATTTTGTCCCTATATATTCGACATCTTGGGCAAAAGCAAAACCTCATGTTTGTGTCAGGTCTGGTGGTCTCAGCCATGGGTTTTTCCAGTCTTTTGAGCAGCTCTTACCTCGGTAAATTAGGTGACCGTTTTAGTAACCATCGTTTACTTTTAGGAGCTTTACTCTACAGTTTTATCATGTATGTCATAAGTGCCCTAGCACAAACCAGTCTTCAGTTGGGCTTGTTACGCTTTGCCTATGGGTTTGGAGTAGGGGCGTTAATGCCAAGCATTAATTCTCTGCTGACTAAATTGACACCAAAAGCAGGTATTTCCAGAGTTTTCTCTTATAATCAAATGTTTAGTAATATTGGTCAGGTTTTGGGCCCTTTTATTGGGTCAAATGTTGCGATTGTCTTAGATTATCGATCCGTTTTTTATGTGACCAGTATGATTGTCTTTGTCAATTTGGTTTGGAGTTTGATTTTATTTAAAAAGTACATCAAGGTTAAGGATATCGTGTGAGAATAAAAATTAATTTAGAATGCAGCCAGTGTGGCAGCAAGAATTATTTGACCAGTAAAAATAAGAGCAGTCACCCGGAAAAGATTAAGGTTCCTAAGTACTGCCCTAAGGAGAGAAAAGTGACCCTACATGTTGAATCTTGATAAGATTTGTGTTAGAATGGTCAAGACAATAGTGGAGGAAATAACATGTACAACTTACTACTTACAATATTGCTCGTGTTATCGGTTTTACTTGTGATTGCTATCTTCATGCAACCTCAAAAAAACCCAAGTAGCAATGTTTTTGATAGCAGCGGTTCAGAAGCCTTATTTGAACGTACCAAAGCTCGTGGCTTTGAAGCATTCATGCAACGGTTTACAGCAGTTCTAGTATTTTTCTGGCTAGCAATTGCGCTTGCGCTTGCCATTTTATCAAGTAAATAAGGAGTGAGCTTGACAGAGTTAGTCTAGCTCATTTTTTTATCAGTGAGCTAGATTGATGATGTAAAACGATTAAAACAGAAATAGAAATTAGGTATTATGAAAGAAAGAATTATGACTTACCTCAAGGAGCATGGCAAGTCCAACGTGAACGACTTGGCTGCTGCCTTAGAGATGGCTGGAGCCAAGCATTTTCCCAGCCTTATTAAAACCATTTCCAAAATGGAAAGTCAAGGGCTTTTACGGTTTTCAAATGATGGTAGTTTAGCACTTAGAAAAGAGCGTGAAAAGAAGAAAGAGGCTACTGTTCAGGGGATTTTCCGTGCCAACAAAGCAGGTTTTGGTTTCTTGTCCGTGGATGAGAATGAAGACGATATGTTTATCGGCCGTAATGACGTTGGTTACGCCATTGATGGCGATATCGTAGAAGTAACTATTAAAAAACCAGCAGACCGTCTCAAAGGCGCTGCGGCTGAAGCTAAAGTGGTAGCGATTGTAGAACGCTCATTAAAAACGGCTGTTGGAACTTTTATTTTAGATGATGAAAAACCAAAATACGCTGGTTATATTAAGTCAAAAAATCAAAAAATTCAACAAAAAATCTACATTAAGAAAGAACCTGTTGTGCTTAAAGGCACTGAAATCATCAAGGTTGATATTGATAAATACCCCACAAGGGGACACGATTATTTTGTGGCCAGTGTCCGTGATATTGTAGGCCATCAAGGAGATGTTGGGATTGATGTCTTGGAAGTCCTTGAATCGATGGATATTGTTTCAGAATTTCCAGCAGAAGTTTTAGCCGAGGCCAATGCAATTCCAGAAGCACCAACTGCTAAAGATTTAATAGGCCGTGTTGATTTGCGCTCAGAAACCACCATTACTATTGATGGTGCGGACGCCAAAGACTTAGATGATGCTATCCATATTAAGCTATTGGATAACGGTAACTATGAACTTGGGGTACATATTGCGGATGTCTCTTATTATGTGACAGAAGGATCTGCCCTTGATAAGGAAGCTGTTAGGCGTGGTACCTCTGTCTATGTCACAGATCGTGTGGTTCCGATGTTACCAGAGCGTTTGTCAAATGGCATCTGCTCTTTGAATCCTAACGTCGAGCGTTTGACCCAGTCAGCCTTAATGGAAATTAACCCGCAGGGGCGCGTGGTCAACTATCAAATCTGTCAATCAGTGATTAAGACAACTTACCGAATGACGTATAGTGCGGTCAATGACATGATTGCAGGAGATGAAGAAGCGCTCCAAGAATTTGCTAGTATTACTGATGATGTGACCCTTATGGTGGCTTTGCATCGGATTTTGGAAACGATGCGTTCAAAACGAGGAGCCTTAAACTTTGATACGCAAGAAGCAAAAATTATTGTCAATGATAAAGGGATGCCAGTAGATGTGGTGCTTCGTCAAAGGGGCATTGCGGAGCGGATGATTGAATCCTTTATGCTAGCAGCCAATGAGTGTGTTGCGGAGCATTTTGCAAAAGCTAAGTTACCATTTATCTACCGTATTCACGAAGAACCAAAGGCCGAAAAACTTCAAAAATTTATTGATTACGCTAGCATATTCGGTATTCAAATTCAAGGAACAGCCAATAAGATTTCTCAGGAAGCCTTGCAAGCCTTTATGGCAAAAGTCGAAGGTCAACCAGGAGCAGAAGTGCTTAACATGATGCTCTTACGCTCTATGCAACAGGCAAGATATTCTGAACATAATCATGGGCATTACGGTTTGGCCGCGGAATATTACACCCACTTCACCAGTCCGATCCGTCGCTATCCTGACTTATTGGTGCATCGCATGATTCGTGAGTACAATCAGCCTAGTCAAGAAAAACGTGACCATTTTGCCCAAGTCATTCCAGAGTTGGCAACATCTTCTTCACAGTTAGAGCGTCGTGCTATCGATGCGGAGCGCGTGGTGGAAGCCATGAAGAAAGCAGAGTACATGGCTGAATATGTTGGCGAAGAATTTGATGGTATTGTGGCAAGCGTAGTTAAATTTGGTCTCTTTGTAGAGCTACCAAATACGATTGAAGGTTTGGTTCACATCACTAGCTTACCGGAATACTATCACTTTAACGAGAGAACGCTAAGTCTTCAAGGTGAAAAATCAAGTAAAGTCTTTAAAGTTGGTCAACCTATTCGTGTGAAATTGGTTAAGGCTGACAAGGAAACTGGTGACATTGACTTTGAGTATTTACCGAGCGACTTTGATGTGGTTGAAAAAATCAAGATGTCGGATAAAGCTAGTCGACGAGATCGCCGTAAATCCTCAAAATCATCTAAAGGGACAAAGAAAAAAGAACCTAAAGAAGTAGCTAAGGCAAAAACCAAGAGTAAAACTAAAAAAGGGTCTAAAAAACCATTTTACAAAGAACAAGCAAAAAAGAAGAGTCGTAAAAGGAGTTAACTATGGCAAAAGGGGAAGGTCAGTTACTGGCGCAAAATAAAAAGGCTAGACATGATTATCACATTGTTGAAACCGTTGAAGCAGGGATTGTCTTAACGGGAACTGAGATTAAAAGTGTTCGTGCAGCCCGTATTCAACTGAAAGATGGCTTTGCCCAAATTAAGAATGGGGAAGCGTGGTTGATCAACGTTCATATTGCTCCTTTTGAACAAGGTAATATTTGGAACGCTGATCCTGAACGGACCCGCAAACTGCTGCTCAAAAAACGTGAGATTACACATCTGGCAAATGAACTCAAAGGAACTGGAATGACCTTAGTTCCTTTAAAGGTTTACTTGAAAGATGGCTTTGCTAAAGTTCTCATTGGTTTGGCTAAAGGGAAACACGATTATGACAAACGCGAAACCATTAAACGCCGTGAGCAGGATCGTGATATCAAACGCGTGATGAAAAGTGTGAATCATCGCTAATCGTTTTAAGCCTGCTGAGTGATGACAGACAGGAGTTGAGGATGAGAAGACCGAGGTTTATAAGCTGGCTCAGGTCTTATTGTTAGTGGGTTTAGCGTAGACGATCTTGATTGATTTTGAAATAGTTGTGACCATTGGTCATAAAGAGTGTCTATGAATGAGCAAAGGAAATTGATTGATGACAAAATCTTTGGTTATCTTAAGAGAGGCAATAGCTAGACTTTTGGTAGTATTCTTAGCGCTTTTGATAACATGCTTAATCAAGGGAGAGCCGATTAGGTTACATTACATGGGACTGATGATGATATTTATTCCCATGTTTATCTTCTCATTGTCAATGACTAGGAAGAAAAAGTGTTTGAACCTTGGACTAGCCTTTGTTGCTGTTTATGGGTTAGGGAAGTTGGTGGAGGCACTAACAGGACAGTTTGATTGGTCTGCGGTTAACCCTTTGCCAGTTTTGGTGGGAATAGTGGTGGTTTTGTTTCTGATTTGGCTCTTTTTGAAAAGCTTACCAATAAAACCAACCGAGTAAGATTTAGCAGTAGGTAGTTAACGAAAAAGAAGAGGGGAATGAAATGTCCTCTTCTTTTTGACTATTAATGCTTTTCTTTGATGATATAGACAGGTCTTTTTTTGGTTTCAAGGAATATTTTTGAGATGTATTTCCCGATAATGCCCATGCAAAAGAGTTGAATACCTCCCATAAATAAAATGATTGAGACAGTACTGGCCCAGCCGGAAACAGGATCACCAAAGAGTAATTTTCGAATCACAATAAATAAGATAGCAAGAATGGAAATTAAGAAACTAAAGGTTCCTGTCCAAGTTGCAATGGTCAGAGGCATTTCTGAAAAATTAACAAAGCCATCTAGGGAATAGCGAAACAGGCCCCAAAAACTCCAATGGCTTTTCCCATGCTGACGCTTGCGGTTGTCGAAGCTGATGTAGGTCGTCCGGTAACCGACCCATGAAAATATACCTTTTGAAAATCGATTGACTTCGCCTAGTTCAAGGATGCTGTCCACAACCTGTCTGGTCATTAATCGGTAATCGCGAACCCCACTAACAATTTCAGTATCGGATAAGTTTTGAATAAGGCTATAAAATAAATGAGACAAAGCAGATCGCCACCAAGGTTCTCCTTGTCTATTGTGACGTCTCGTGACAACTACATCATAACCTTCGCTTATTTTGGCAAACATGAGTGGGAGAAGTTCAGGTGGGTCTTGTAAATCCACATCCATTACAGTAATGTAGTTGCCTTTGGCTTCTTCTAATCCAGCTAATAGCCCAGCTTCTTTGCCGAAATGGCGCGAAAAGGACAGGTAATGAACGTTTGGAAAGCGAGTAGCTAAATCACGTAAGATGTTCAGAGTCTGGTCTTTAGAACCATCATCAATAAAAATATATTCAAAGGCGAGTTGACTAGTCATTGAAAGTTCCAACTGACGCATCTCTTCAAAATAAGGAAGAATAGCTTTTTCTTCATTAAAACAGGGAATAATTACAGATAAAAGCGTCATAGGGGTGTCCCTTTCTAGTCTTTTGACAAATTGTATCACAAAAGCCAAGATATTTCAAAAAACTGTCAAATGATAGCGATTTCCCAAAAATAAAAAAACTGCTGAGGTAACGTCGCCGCACCTCAAGCAGTTTTCATTAATGAGTTGGTTCCGCACTAGAATGCTTTTTGCCTCTGCTTAAAGCATCTTGTTCTGTCATTTCAACGAGCCTATCTAAGTTGACGCCAGCTGGAAGGTTTTCTTTATGGTACCAATAGACAGGAGAGCTTCCGTTACTTGCAACATACACAATCCTTTGACTGTCTACGTCAGTAGCGGTATCCTCTGTAGCTGCATCTGGACTGATCTGATCAGTGCCTTCTTCATCTGTAGCAGGTTCTTTGGTATCCTCTGTGAGAGTGTCGTCACTATCAGTCGTTGTTTCTTCTTCAAGTGTTACATCAGATAGAAGACCTCCATTTTGGAAATCGATAGTAAAGCCATTGGCGGTGTTGAAAACACGCACCTTTTCATCGATGACACCGTCAGAAGATAAAGCTGAAACAACCACGTAACGAGGAACTAGCTCTGTTCCCACATAGACGGGTTCTGCTTTGTAGTAAACATGTACACTAGGATTTTGATTGATGTAGGTTAAGACTTTAGTTTCAATATATTGCATACCGCCTTTACGGTCATTATTGCCTACATTTTGAGTGCGGGTTCCAGTAATCAAATTGTTACGGTATGGGCGTCCACCTAAGCTGTCTGCAATGAGATGACTACGGTCAAAGAGGTAGCCGTGACGAACTTTACCATTACTTAAAACAATACTGACTTCCTGATTATTTGGGATGCGTTTTACCTGTCTTGGACTATGCTTGTAATCATTCTCAGTAGCAGCTCGACCGTCTGCTTTAAATTGATAGGAGAACCAGCCACTTGGGTTGTAGTCGTTTTCCCATTTTTCACGAGAGCCTGCTGACATGTCAATCATATCTTTAGTGATAATGCCATAAGCTACTCCAGAACGATTGTAACCATCTAGATCAGCATATTGAAGGTCCGAGACAGTGACATGTTTTGTGCTACGACCACTTTTTTTATAGACCTTCTCAGTCGTTGTTTTCAATTGAGGAAAGTCCTCTTTTTGAATAGCCGATTTTCCTTCAATGACATAATAGTCTGGATACTGAGCCAACGTCCAGTCTTGCGTGACAGCTGTTTCTTGAGCATAGGTAACACTATCGTGAGGTTGAGCATTAGGAATGAATCCTAACGATAAGGTCATTGCTAAGGCTACAAGAGAATGGGAAAGCCATTTCCTTCTGAGTTTAGACATGAGAAGTTCTCCTTTTTTATTTACTAGTTAAGTATATCATTATTAAGGTTAAAATGTATGAATTTATTAAAAATAATTTTAAGCAATGTAATGTTATAAAAATGAATGAAAGATAATATAAAATAATCAAAAAAATGAGTGTTTTTGATATGAACGAAAGAAGAAAACAACTTGTCTATTTGATAGTTCAAAGGATTTTGGGCTGTTTTAAGGTAATCTTTAGATATTATTTTCTCTTTTTTACAGAAAAGGATTGTGATAGGTGGTTTCTTATTTGATTTAAAAAGCCTAAAAGAGTGATAACATCATAAAAAAACAGAGGGATTTTCCTCTGTTTTTATCCTATTAACGATTTAAGTCAATGACTTCAATTTTATAGCCATCGGGATCTTGAATAAAGTAGTAGCGAGCTGATTTGTCAGTTAACCCTTTAATATCTGTGACAGGAAATCCTGCTTGACGATGTTTTTCGTGGTCTTCTTCGAAATTGTCAGAGCCAAGGGCGATATGGCCATAACCATCTCCTAAATCATAGTCACCGTGATCATAATTATAGGTCAACTCTAGCTCATAACTTTCTCCTTCAAGCGCTAAATACACGAGAGTGAATTGGCTGTCTGGAAAATCTCTTCGACGGGTTTCCTTAAAAGGAAAGGCCTTGGTGTAAAAGTCCACTGATTTGTCGAGATCTTTGACGCGGATACAGGTGTGTAATGCTTTCATAATATTCTCCTTATTTCACTACTGAAATCACTTCTTCACGAGGTTTGCGAACTTGAGGATGTCTGGGATCTCTGAGACGGTAGCCCAAGGACAACATGCTGGCAATACCTTCTTTGTCTTTATTAATAATACCATGAGTTGCTAAAATAGTGTCAACTTTTGCATAGTTGAACCCTTCAATAGGACAGGAATCTATTCCTAACAGGGCAGCTGTCATCATCATATTGCCAAGAGCGATATAGGTCTGTTTTGCAGTCCAATCAAAGAGCGCTCTAGGGTCATCTGCCATGTCCATGTCCTCTTTTTGGAAGGCCTCGTAAAGTCTTAAACGACTCTCAAGTCCCTCTCCCTCTTCTATTCCTCTTCTTAGGAGACTATTTTTAATAGCAGGGCTATCGTACCTAGCATTTCTTTCAGCAATTAACAGCACAAAATGGCTAGCTGTTTCAAGTTGATATTGGGCACCCCAGGCAAAGGGTTTGATTTCCTCTTTTATTTGCTTATTATCTAGAACTACAAAGCGCCAGCCTTCTAAGCCAACAGAAGAAGGGCTTAGCCAAGCAGCATCCAAAATAAGGTTCAAGTCTTCCTCGGAAATCGTTTCATCTTTATAAACACGAACGGCTGTCCTAAAGTGTAGTGCTTGTTGTAATTGGTGATGAATGGACTGGTTCATAAGAATAACCTTCCTTTCGTTAGGAGTGATGTCTGGGTAAGGATTAACCTTCAAAGTAAAGCAATTCTTTTGGGGTATGGGTAAAGACTTCAAAGCCATCTTTAGTGACATAACCGCAATCTTCAATGCGGACACCAACTTTACCTGGAATATAAATGCCTGGTTCCACAGAGAAGCACATGCCTTCTTCAATCACAAGCTCATTCCCAGCCATAATGGATGGGAATTCATGTACATCCATACCGATACCATGCCCCAGGCGGTGGTTGAAGTACTCTCCATAGCCAGCTTTTTCGATGACTTGGCGGGCAGCGGCATCGACTTGAGCTGCTGTAACACCTGGTTTAATAAAGTCAATAGCTGCTTGATGTGCTTCAAGGCAAAGGTTATACATGTCGATTTGGAATTGATCGGGCTTACCGACAGCAACTGTTCGTGTCATATCACTGGTGTAGCCTAAGGTTTCAACTCCTAAGTCAAAGAGAAGAAGAGCATTGTTTTCAATCTTGTTGGTACCCGGAATCCCATGAGGATTGGCAGCATTGTTACCCGTTAAGACCATAGTGTCAAAGCTCATTTTGTTAATGCCTTGTTTTTTCATTTCAAATTCAATTTGAGCGATGATGTCTGTTTCGGTAACATCCAAGGAGATGTTATCAAAACCAACTTGAACGGCCTTGTCAGCGAACTGACCAGCAATCATCATTTTCTCAATTTCATCAGCTGATTTGATGAGGCGCATGCCTTGAACAAATGGGGTTAGATTAGCAAATTGCCCTGAAAAGACTGTCTGCAACCCATGGAATTTACTGACGTTAAGGTGGTCAAATTCGGCATAAATGGTTTTGGCCGCTGTATTTGGTAAAACGGCTTTGATTTTTTCCCAAGGATTTTCAGAATCCACATAGCCAAAGACTGGGAAGTCAACTTCTTGGCTAGCTCTGGCCACCTCAAGGGCAGGTACAAAAAGCACAGGAGCTAAATCATGGTAGACAAACAAAAATAGTTGTCTCTCATGCGGGTCACAGAAGAATTCAGTCAAATAATTAATGGTAACAGGATCTGAAAAAATAGCCAGTTCAGCTCCTTTTTGCTCAAGATGCAAACGTATTTGGTCTAATTTTGTCATAGGAAAACCTTCTTTCTGCCTACTATTTTTCCAAAAAAAGCTTAAAAAATCAAGCTTTGGGTCAATCTTTGAAAACTTTTTCAAAAATTAACCTTTAATACTTGAAAGTGGTTACAAAACATGCTAAAATATTTTTTGAAAGCGTAATTTTCAAATAGAAAGGAAGACAAAAAATGAATACAGATGATACCATCACGATTTATGACGTTGCCCGTGAAGCTGGTGTTTCTATGGCAACTGTTAGTCGTGTTGTTAATGGCAACAAAAACGTTAAGGAAAACACGCGTAAGAAAGTTTTAGAAGTCATTGACCGCCTAGATTATCGTCCAAATGCTGTCGCACGTGGTCTCGCCAGCAAAAAAACAACAACCGTCGGGGTTGTGATTCCGAATATTGCAAACAGTTATTTTTCTATTTTAGCCAAAGGTATTGATGATATCGCCGCTATGTATAAATATAATATTGTACTTGCCTCTAGTGATGAGGATGATGACAAGGAGGTTAACGTTGTTAATACCCTCTTTGCTAAGCAAGTTGACGGTATTATCTTTATGGGGCACCATTTGACTGAAAAAATCCGTGCGGAATTTTCACGCTCACGCACCCCGATTGTTTTAGCAGGGACAGTTGACCTTGATCATCAATTACCAAGTGTTAATATTGACTATAAGGCAGCTGTGTCTAATGTGGTTGATATTTTGGCAGAAAACCATCAGAGCATTGCCTTTGTGTCAGGACCACTTATTGATGACATCAATGGTAAAGTACGTTTGGCGGGTTACAAAGAAGGCTTGAAGCACAACAAACTTGACTTCAAAGAAGGACTTGTTTTTGAAGCTAATTATTCTTATAAAGAAGGCTTTGAATTGGCACAACGTGTGATTAACTCAGGAGCAACAGCAGCTTATGTGGCTGAAGATGAGTTAGCAGCGGGTCTTTTAAATGGTTTGTTTGAAGCAGGCAAACGCGTTCCAGAAGATTTTGAAATCATCACCAGCAATGATTCACCAGTTGTTCAATATACCCGTCCAAACTTGAGTTCTATCAGCCAACCCGTTTACGACTTGGGAGCTGTCAGCATGCGGATGTTGACTAAAATCATGAACAAAGAAGAGTTGGAAGAAAAAGAAATTCTTTTGAATCATGGCATTAAAAAACGCGGAACCACTAAATAGGTTACCGTAGGGTATTATTTGTTAAAAAACGAAATACTAAAAGATAGTACTTTGTGTTGTCCCTAAAAAGAGGCTCAATTTCTTTTATTGGTATAAGTAAGACAGATAGAGGCTGGGGAAACTGATATCCCAGCCTTTTTTAGGAGAGAAGTAATGACAAATCAACTAATCATGCAGGCTTTCGAGTGGTATCTTCCTGCAGATGGTAACCACTGGAAAACAGTGAAAGCAAGTATTCCACAATTACAGCATTTAGGAGTGACTGAGCTCTGGCTTCCTCCTGCTTTTAAAGGAACTGGTATTAATGATGTGGGATATGGTGTTTATGATTTATTTGACCTAGGGGAATTTGATCAAAATGGCACAGTCATTACCAAATACGGTAGTAAACAAGAATATCTCGAACTTATTGCAGCCTTGAAAGAAGCTGCAATCAAACCAATCGCAGATATTGTTCTTAACCATAAAGCCAATGGGGATCATAAGGAACGTTTTTTGGTCATCAAAATGAATCCTGAAAATCGCCAAGAAGCTCTGACAGAACCTTATGAGATTGAAGGCTGGACTGGTTTTGATTTTCCTGGTCGAAATGGTTGCTATAATGATTTTAAATGGCATTGGTATCATTTCACAGGGCTTGATTATGATGCCAAGAGCAATGAAACTGGCATTTACATGATTACAGGT
Organism: Streptococcus sp. F2; assembly: GCF_056500955.1. Taxonomy (NCBI): domain Bacteria; kingdom Bacillati; phylum Bacillota; class Bacilli; order Lactobacillales; family Streptococcaceae; genus Streptococcus; species Streptococcus sp. F2. The sequence goes on along the minus strand of NZ_JBWKAI010000001.1, from coordinate 17,290 downwards.
GACAATAAGGGCTGGGCCAACAATGACTTGATTGATGACGAACATGGTAATTTTGATTACCTCATGTACAATGATTTGGACTTCAAACACCCAGAGGTTATTCAAAACTTGCAGGATTGGGCTAAGTGGTTTATTGAGACAACAGGAATCGAAGGTTTTCGTCTAGATGCCGTCAAACACATTGATTCTTATTTTATCCAAACCTTTGTCAATGATATTCGCACTCAAATCAAACCAGATTTAGAAGTTTTTGGTGAGTATTGGAAGTCAGACCAAGACTCCATGGAAGACTACTTGGAAGCCACCAATGAACAGTTTGCTTTAGTAGATGTCGGTCTTCACATGTCTTTTTTTAACGCCAGTCATCAAGGAAAGGATTTTGATTTAACACATATCTTTGAAGGAAGTTTAGTGGCTAGCAGGCCTGACTTGGCTATTACTTTTGTTGAAAATCATGACACGCAACGTGGTCAAGCTTTGGAGTCCACAGTGGAAGATTGGTTTAAACCTCTGGCCTACGGCTTAATTCTCTTACGCCAAGAAGGCAAACCTTGTCTGTTCTATGGCGATTACTATGGTATTTCCGGAGACTTTGCTCAAGCTAGTTTTAAAGAAGTGCTTGACAAGTTGACGCTGTTGCGTAAAGAGGCTGTTTACGGGCAACAAGTCGATTATTTTGATCACGCTAATTGCATTGCCTGGACTTGTTTAGGCGATGAAGAACATCCCCATCCGCTGGCAGTTATCCTATCAAATGGTGATGAAGGTTGGAAGCATGTGGAAATCGGTCAAGACTTTATCGGGCAGACCTTTGTCGATTACTTAGGCCATTGTTCAGAAAAGGTAGTGGTGGCTGAAGATGGTTGGCTTGATATTAAGGCGGAGGCAGGCTCTATTTCAGCCTGGGTACCTGAAGAAAGAAGCTTTTAAAATGGGAAATCAGTCTTTGGGCTGATTTTTCGTTATCCTAGTGAAAATTCCTATAAAATGAGCTATAATAGAGGTTATGAAAGTTCTATTATATTTAGAAGCAGAAAATTATTTAAAAAAGTCAGGAATTGGACGTGCTATCAAGCATCAGGCAAAAGCCTTGTCTTTGGTGGGTCAGAATTTCACCACCGATCCCAATGACGATTATGATTTGGTTCATCTCAATACCTATGGTTTAAAAAGTTGGCTCTTGATGGCTAAAGCGCAAAAAGCAGGCAAAAAGGTCATCATGCATGGGCACTCTACAGAGGAGGACTTTAGAAATTCCTTTATTTTTTCAAACCTCTTGTCACCTTTGTTTAAGAAATACCTCTGTCAATTTTACAATAAGGCTGATGCTATTATTACCCCTACCTTGTATTCCAAGTCTTTAATTGAGCAGTATGGTGTGAAAACACCTATTTTTGCGGTGTCCAACGGTATTGATTTGGAACAGTATGGAGCAGATTCTGAAAAAGAAGCTGCTTTTCGTCAGTATTTTGACATTAAAAAGGGCGAAAAAGTAGTGATGGGAGCAGGATTGTTTTTCCTTAGAAAAGGGATTGATGACTTTGTCAAAGTTGCTCAAGCTATGCCAGATGTAAGGTTTATCTGGTTTGGAGAGACTAATAAATGGGTAATTCCCGCTCAAGTTCGTCGCCTCGTAAATGGTAAGCATCCTAAAAATCTCGTTTTTCCAGGCTACATTAAGGGTGAGGTTTATGAGGGTGCTATGACTGGTGCCGATGCCTTTTTCTTCCCAAGTCGCGAAGAAACAGAAGGCATTGTGGTCTTAGAAGCCTTAGCGAGTCGTCAGCACCTTGTTTTACGTGATATCCCAGTTTACGATGGTTGGGTTGATCAAAATAGTGCTGAATTAGCAACTGATATCCCAGGTTTTATCCAAGCTTTGACCAAAATTTTAGCTGGTGACAGCAACAAAATTGACGCTGGTTACAAGGTTGCCCAAAGTCGGCGCCTAGAAACAGTTGGTCAAGCATTAGTAGATGTCTATAAAAAAGTAATGGAGTTATAAGATGCGTGTAGGTTTATTTACAGATACCTATTTTCCACAAGTTTCTGGAGTTGCCACGAGCATTCGTACCTTAAAAGAAGAACTTGAAAAAGAAGGCCACGAGGTCTATATTTTCACCACCACTGATAGAGATGTCAAACGCTTTGAAGATCCAACGATTATTAGGCTGCCAAGCGTTCCTTTTGTGTCTTTTACGGATAGGCGCGTGGTTTATCGTGGCTTGATTTCTTCTTATAAAATTGCTAAGCAGTATGACCTTGATCTTATCCATACCCAGACAGAATTTAGCCTTGGGTTATTAGGAAAGATGGTGGGCAAAGCCTTACGAATTCCTGTTGTTCATACTTACCATACCCAGTATGAAGACTATGTTAGCTATATTGCTAACGGTAAAATTATTCGCCCAAGCATGGTTAAGCCTCTTCTCAGAGGCTATTTGAAAGACTTGGACGGTGTGATTTGTCCAAGTCGAATTGTCCTCAACCTACTGGAAGGTTACGAAGTCACTATCCCTAAGCGTGTGATCCCAACAGGCATTCCTTTAGAAAAATACATTCGTGATGATATTAAAGCAGAAGATGTTGCCAGTTTAAAAGAGGAATTGGGCATTGCTGCTGATGAGACCATGTTGCTAAGCTTGTCACGGATTTCTTATGAAAAAAATATTCAGGCTATTATTAATCAGATGCCAACGGTCTTAGCCAAACATTCAAAAATTAAACTGATTGTTGTGGGAGATGGTCCTTACTTAGAAACCTTAAAAGACTTGGCGATGCAATTAAATGTCGAGCAGCATGTGATCTTTACAGGCATGGTTCCTCATGACAGGGTGGCTTTGTACTATAAAGCTTGTGATTTTTTCGTCTCAGCATCAACTAGTGAAACGCAGGGCTTGACCTATATTGAAAGTCTGGCCAGTGGTAAGCCTATTATCGCGCAGAGTAACCCGTATTTGGATGATGTGATTACAGACAAGATGTTTGGGACGCTTTACCATGCTGAAGAAGACCTAAGTGATGCCATCATTGATGCCATCGTAGAGACACCGGTTATGGATCAGCAATTACTAGAAGAAAAACGTTACGAGATTTCAGCTGAGCATTTTGGAAAATCTATTTACACCTTTTATTTAGACACTCTGATTGCAAGAAATAATAAGGAACCACAAAAATTAAGCCTTTATCTCAACCATTCTGGTAAGAATAGTTCTCTTAAACTGGTGCAAGGGGCTATTCATTTGCCTAAGCGAGCTGTTAAGGCGACAGCTCTGACTTCTGTCAAAGTGGTCAAGGCTCCTATCAAGTTGGTCAATGCGATCAAAGATTTTCTGGATTAAGGCTTGTAAATTTTTGAAAACTTGCTATAATAATCTTGAAGACAAGTTAGATTGCACAAAATCTTTTAAGCGAGTGCTGGTTGGTGGAAAGAGCACAAAGGTGGATAATCTAATACTCCTTCCTGGTTTTTATGTAAACATAAAAGGGTGGCTCCCTTATCGCCAATAGAGGTGCACGGCATGCTTTTTTGTCCTGCATAAATCAAGGTGGAACCACGCTGATTGCGTCCTTTGGGATGCAGTCAGCTTTTTTGTTTTTGACGTCTCACCAGACCTTTATTGAAAGAGAGGGAAGAATGCTTATCTCAAAGCTCTAAAGCCGAGTGTTAATGTACCTAGGATGACCTTTCAACCTCTTGTTTCTGACTTGTTTTACTATCCATGTTTAAGTGGAAATCTTAACTGACTTAAAGGAGAAAGCAAATGATTAAGATTACTTTTCCAGATGGCGCCGTTCGTGAATTTGAATCTGGCGTAACAACGTTTGAGATTGCTGAGTCCATCAGTAAAACGTTAGCTAAAAAAGCTTTGGCTGGTAAATTCAATGGCCAACTAATTGACACCACTCGTGCCATTGAAGAAGATGGTAGTATTGAAATTGTGACACCTGATCATGAGGATGCTTATGATGTGCTTCGTCACTCTGCAGCCCACTTATTTGCCCAAGCTGCAAAACGTTTGTTCCCAAATCTTCATTTGGGTGTTGGCCCTGCCATTGCAGAAGGTTTTTACTACGATACAGATAACGCTGACGGCCAAATTTCGAACGAAGATTTGCCACGTATTGAAGCTGAAATGCAAAAAATCGTGAAAGAAAACTACCCATGTATTCGTGAAGAAGTGACTAAAGAAGAAGCTTTGGAATTGTTCAAAGACGATCCTTACAAGGTAGAGTTGATTAATGAGCATGCTGGTGCTGGTTTGACTGTTTACCGTCAAGGTGAATTTGTAGACCTTTGCCGCGGCCCTCACGTGCCATCAACAGGTCGCATCCAAGTCTTCCACTTGCTCAACGTGGCGGGTGCTTACTGGCGTGGTAACAGTGACAACAACATGATGCAACGTGTCTATGGAACAGCGTGGTTTGATAAAAAAGACCTTAAAGCTTACTTAACCCGTCTTGAAGAAGCCAAAGAGCGTGATCACCGTAAACTTGGTAAAGAACTTGACTTGTTCATGATTAGCCAAGAAGTTGGTCAAGGTTTGCCATTCTGGTTACCAGATGGAGCAACTATTCGTCGTACTCTTGAACGCTATATCACAGACAAGGAATTAGCTTCAGGCTACCAACACGTTTACACACCACCTCTTGCTTCTGTGGAATTGTACAAGACATCAGGTCACTGGGAGCACTACCAAGAAGACATGTTCCCTGTGATGGACATGGGAGATGGGGAAGAATTTGTCCTTCGTCCAATGAACTGCCCACACCACATTCAAGTGTATAAAAACCATGTGCATTCTTACCGTGAATTGCCTATCCGTATTGCCGAACTAGGGATGATGCACCGTTATGAAAAATCAGGTGCCCTATCTGGCTTGCAACGGGTACGTGAGATGACCTTGAATGATGGCCATATCTTCGTGACACCAGAACAAATTCGTGATGAATTTAAACGTACCCTTCAATTGATTATTGACGTTTACGAAGATTTTAACTTGACCGATTACCGTTTCCGTTTGTCCTACCGTGACCCAGAAGATACTCATAAATATTATGACAATGACGAAATGTGGGAAAATGCGCAAGCCATGCTAAAAGGTGCCATGGATGACATGGGTGTAGACTACTTTGAAGCAGAAGGTGAAGCAGCTTTCTATGGGCCAAAATTAGATATTCAAGTGAAAACAGCTCTTGGTAACGAAGAAACCCTATCAACTATTCAGTTGGATTTCTTATTACCAGAACGCTTTGACCTCAAATACATTGGTGCTGATGGCGAGGAACATCGTCCAGTCATGATTCACCGTGGGGTTATTTCAACAATGGAACGCTTCACTGCGATTTTAATCGAGACTTACAAGGGTGCTTTCCCAACTTGGTTGGCACCTCACCAAGTGACGGTGATTCCAATTTCAAATGAAGCACACATTGACTATGCTTGGGAAGTAGCCAAAACACTTCGTGACTGTGGTGTTCGTGCAGATGTGGATGACCGCAATGAAAAAATGCAATACAAGATTCGTGCGTCACAAACCAGCAAAATCCCTTACCAATTGATTGTTGGGGATAAAGAAATGGAAGAGAAATCAGTTAACGTGCGCCGCTATGGTAGCAAGGCGACTCACACCGAATCTGTGGAGGACTTTGTGGAAAATATCTTGACAGATATTGCTCGCAAATCACGCCCAGATGCACAAGCTTAATCAATGATGAAAGGAAGTCCAAAGTGAACTGCATTCCAAAAGTTAGACAACAAATCTAACTTTTGGGGGTCACTTCAAAGGGCTTCTTTTCTTTTTTAAAACCTCGGGCAAGCGGTTGCGCTTGCTTTCTCATAGTGTTATAATGAGTTACTTACTAACTGATAAAAGAAATGAGGGTTAGCAGATGGCAATGATAGAAGTATCTCATCTTCACAAACAGTTTACTAAAACCATTAAAGAGCCTGGGTTAAAAGGGGCGATGAAATCGTTTTTGAACCCGCAAAAAGAGGTATTTGAGGCTGTTAAAGACTTGTCTTTTGAAGTGCCTAAGGGGCAAATTTTAGGATTTATTGGCGCCAATGGTGCAGGAAAATCAACAACAATTAAGATGTTAACAGGAATTTTAAAGCCAACATCTGGTTATTGTCGCATTAACGGGAAGATTCCGCAAGACAATCGTCAAGATTATGTCAAAGATATTGGCGTTGTTTTTGGGCAACGGACCCAACTGTGGTGGGATCTGGCCTTGCAGGAAACCTATGCTGTGTTAAAAGAAATTTACGATGTGCCTGAAAAAGACTTTCGCAAGCGTATGGATTTTTTAAATGAGGTCTTAGAACTTAATGAGTTTATTAAGGATCCTGTTCGAACGTTGTCACTAGGACAACGCATGCGAGCTGACATTGCAGCCTCTTTATTGCATAATCCGAAAGTGCTTTTTTTAGACGAACCAACGATTGGCTTGGATGTTTCTGTCAAAGACAATATTCGACGTGCCATCACTCAGATTAATCAAGAAGAAGAGACAACCATTCTGTTGACAACTCATGATTTGAGTGATATTGAACAGCTGTGTGATCGGATTATCATGATTGATAAGGGCCAAGAAATCTTTGATGGCACGGTGACCCAACTCAAACAAACATTTGGGAAGATGAAAAGCTTATCTTTTGAATTGGAAGCGGGACAGGAAGAAGTTGTTTCTCAGTTTCTTGGGTTGCCTGATATAACTGTGGAACGACACGAATTAACTTTGGAAATTCAATATGACAGTTCCCGTTATCAAACAGCAGAGGTTATTCAACGAACCATGGCTGATTTTGTAGTGAGAGACTTGAAAATGACAGATGCTGATATTGAAGATATCATCCGTCGTTTTTACCGAAAGGAGCTGTAACATGCAATCATTCTGGAAACGCTATAAGCCCTTTATCAGTGCAGGAATTCAAGAATTAATGACTTATCGGGTCAATTTCTTTCTCTATCGACTAGGGGATGTTATGGGAGCTTTTGTGGCTTTTTATCTTTGGAAGGCTGTATTTGATTCTTCCAAACAGTCCTTGATTAATGGTTTTACTCTGTCAGATATGACCTTTTATATTATCATGAGTTTTGTGACGGCTTTGTTAACGAAATCGGATAGCTCCTTTATGATTGGTGAGGAAGTGAAAGATGGGTCTATTATCATGCGGTTGCTTCGGCCAGTTCACTTTGCGGCTTCTTACCTTTTTATGGAGATAGGCTTTCGGTGGATTGTTCTCATCAGTGTTGGCTTTCCGTTTTTGCTGGTAATTTTCGGAATCAAATTAATGGCGGGAATGTCATTTTGGCAACTTCTAGCTACTGTTTTTCTCTACCTGCTTAGTCTTTTATTGGCCTTCTTGATTAATTTTTATTTCAATATCTGTTTTGGCTTTTCTGCCTTTGTTTTCAAAAACCTTTGGGGTTCTAACTTATTAAAGAATGCCTTGGTTGCTTTTATGTCAGGCAGTCTGATTCCATTGGCCTTTTTTCCTAAAGTGGTTGCTACCGTCCTTGGATTTCTCCCGTTCTCCTCTCTCGTTTACACCCCTGTCATGATTGTGATTGGGAAATATCGGTTTGAGCAGATAGGGGTAGCCATAGGCTTGCAATTCTTTTGGTTGATGGTCATGATGCTCTTGTCCCACGTTATTTGGAAACAGGTTCAGGATCATTTAACGATTCAAGGAGGATAAGATGGCAAAATTGAGACGTATGCACGCTATTTTTATCAAACAATACCTCAAACAAATCATGGAATACAAGGTTGACTTTGTGGTTGGGGTGTTGGGTGTTTTTCTCACACAAGGCTTGAATTTACTCTTTTTGAAGGTGCTTTTTCAGCACATTCCCTCTTTAGACGGCTGGACCTTTCAGCAAATTGCGTTTATTTATGGCTTTTCTTTGATTCCCAAAGGGATTGATCATCTCTTTTTTGATAATCTTTGGGCTTTGGGACAACGTCTTGTACGTAAGGGGGAATTTGATAAATACCTAACGCGCCCAATTAGTCCTTTGTTTCATGTTTTAGTAGAGACCTTTCAAGTGGATGCCTTGGGAGAATTATTGGTTGGGATTATCTTATTAGTCACAACGATGGGAACCTTGACATGGACCATTCCTAAAGTCCTTCTTTTCATACTAGTGATTCCATTTGCTACCTTGATTTACACTTCTTTAAAAATTGCGACCGCTAGTATTTCTTTTTGGACCAAGCAATCAGGAGCAGTCATTTATATTTTTTACATGTTCAATGACTTTTCCAAATACCCCATGTCCATTTATCATTCACTGTTGAGGTGGATTATTAGTTTTGTGATCCCATTTGCTTTTACGGCCTATTACCCAGCCTCTTACTTTTTGACAGGTCAGCATCTGGCTTTTAATATTGGAGGCTTGGTAGTGATATCCTTGCTGGTTTTGGCCTTATCGCTTAAGCTTTGGAATTGGGGACTAGATGCTTATGAAAGTGCTGGTTCCTAGAGAGACTCTTAAACAAATCGAAAATCGTTTATGGTAGAATATGGAAAACCTAGATAATGAAGAAAGGCAGCTGTTGTAAAAACGGCTGCCTTTTTTGTGATGGTTTACCAAGCGTAGGCATTGGTTGGAGCTTGTAAGTAGTCCAGCCACTGTCTATCTTTAAGACGGCAAAGGGTAACAGAGATACCAGTCATGTCAAGGCTAGTCATGAATTTTCCATTTTTGATAAAAGGAAGATGAAGCCCTTCAAGATCTAAAAGTTGATGGATATCATTCAGAAAAATGCCTTGTTCCAAGTCGGTTGCTGTTCCTAAATTATTGACTAGAAGAATAAAATGTTCGTCTTCTTGCCAATGAAATTTAATTTGAAGCTTATTAACAATTTCCACAGCAAGATGCTCTGATGACATAAATGGGACCGTGCGATAGCCTTCTTCGCCATGAATACCAATTCCATATGAAATCTGATGATTAGGCAAGTCAAAAAGAGGTAGTCCCGCATTGGGTAGGCTAGCAGATTTGGTTGCAAATCCGATGGTAGCAATCTCTGTGGCAAGGTCAAAAGCTAGGTGTTCAAGGTCATCCAAACTTGCCCCACTTTGTGCAGCTGCTCCTAAGATTTTGTGAAGCAATATGGTTCCAGCGAGACCTCGGTGGCGCATTTGGAATTGCTTTTTAGGTTCAACCGAGATATCGTCGTGGGAAATAATATATTTGATGTTACGACCTTCTTGTCGTGCTAGATGAATGGCTTGGCTAAATTCACGAATGTCGGCTTCAAAGTTTTTGATAATCACAAAGACCCCCTTACCTTTATCTAGAAATCGCAGGGCTTCTAAGATATCTGTGGCAGTTGGGGGAGTAAAAATATCGCCATAGATAGCAGCTGACAGCATACCATCACCAACGAAGCCGGAATGAGCAGGTTCGTGTCCGGATCCTCCTCCGGATAAAATTGGGATGAGTTGATCATCGAGATGCCTATTATAAATAATAGGCAAATCCTGTAATTGGGCTAGGTGGGGATGGGCTGCTAATACACTTGCTATATATTGGGAAATAAGCGTTTGTGTTTGATTTAATATGGTTACCATAACGTTTTCCTCGTTTAATGAATGCTGGTTAAGATAAGCTGCTTGAGATAGGTAAGACAAGGTTTAGGTTCACTCTGACTAACATAACCTTTAATCATATCTGCTAATGCCCTAGCGTGATAATGGGTTAAAAAAGCAAGGTAATCAGCATCATCAGATTGGCTCATTTCTTGACTTTGGTATTCAGAAATGATTTTAGCCATTAAGATCTGACAGTAGTCCACAAAGTAGCTGTAAAAATCATTTTGCCCTTTGATATCAAATAGTTGGGCATAAAACGTCTTATTGCGTTCAAAATAAAAGAGTAACTCTTCTAACAGTTGAAAGCCACTGATGTAATTGAGATTGTGTGTGACCTGTTCCTGAAGTTCAGTCTCAAAAATCCAGTCTAACAGTTCATACTTATCTAGAAAATGATTGTAGAAGGTTTGCCGCCTGATTTGGGCCTGATCCATAATATCAACGACAGAAATTTTATCAAAGCTTTTCACTGCTAGTTGCTTTTTGAAAGCCTTGGCAATTTTTTTCTTGGTGATGAGAGAAGTTGCCATAAGTAATCCTTTAATATGAAATATCTTCTGCCATTATACCTTATCAAAGGCATTTTAGGAAGAAAAGGGACAAATCTGAGGATTTGTCCCTTACGTTTTGGGAGGGGCTATTTTATAATGAAAGCGTAAACAAAAAATCGGAGGAAGATCCATGAAAAAAATTATGAATGATGCCACTCAGATTGTGGACGATATGTTGCAAGGTTTAGCTTATATGCATGATGACTTGGTGGAACGCCTAGATGGTTATGATGTGATTGTTCGTAAAGCAGAGAAGACGGGAAAAGTAGCCATTATTTCAGGTGGTGGTTCTGGACATGAGCCATCTCATGCTGGTTTTGTTGGTGAAGGCATGTTGTCAGCAGCAATCTGTGGTGCAGTCTTTACTTCCCCAACTCCAGATCAAATTTTAGAAGCTATCAAAGCAGCTGATGAAGGTGCTGGTGTCTTTATGGTCATCAAAAATTATTCAGGTGACATTATGAACTTTGAAATGGCCCAAGAATTAGCAGAAATGGAAGGCATTGATGTTGCCAGTGTTGTCGTTGATGATGATATTGCGGTTGAGAATAGCCTCTACACTCAAGGACGTCGTGGGGTTGCGGGAACCATTCTTGTTCACAAGATTTTGGGGCATGCTGCGCGTGAGGGCAAATCATTAGCGGATATTAAAGCTCTTGCTGATGAATTGGTCCCAAATATTAAAACTATTGGTCTGGCTCTTTCTGGAGCAACTGTTCCTGAAGTTGGCAAACCTGGTTTTGTGCTTGAAGATAATGAGTTTGAATACGGTGTTGGTATTCACGGTGAACCAGGCTACAAAAAAGAAAAATTACAATCATCATCAGTATTAGCTCAAGAGTTGGTAACTAAATTGGCAGATAGCTTTGACATGAGCGCAGGACAACATTATGGCGTCTTGGTCAATGGTTTGGGAGCTACACCATTAATGGAACAATACGTTTTTGCGAATGATGTAGCAAAACTCTTGGCAGAAAAAGATGTCACAGTCAGCTTCAAGAAAATTGGTGACTACATGACGTCTATTGATATGGCTGGTTTGTCTTTGACCTTGATCAAACTTGACAAGGATGAATGGACAGAAGCTCTTCAATCAGATGTTATCACACCAGCTTGGTAAGGAGGAAATCATGCAAGCACAAGATGCAATCAAATGGATGACCTTATTTAATGATAAAATTCAAGTGAATAAGGATTATTTAAGTCAATTGGATACGCCTATCGGAGATGGTGACCACGGTGGCAATATGGCGCGCGGGATGTCTGCTGTGATGGAAAATCTTGACGGTAAAGAATTTGCGAGCGCAGCGGATGTCTTTAAGGTCGTTGCTATGCAGTTGCTAGGCAAAGTTGGTGGAGCTTCAGGTCCATTGTATGGTTCTGCCTTTATGGGGCTTTCAAAAGCTAGTGAGGATAGCAGTTTGGCAGATGCTTTGCAGGCTGGATTGGACATGATTCAAAAACGTGGTAAGGCAGAAAAAGGTGAGAAAACCATGGTGGATGTTTGGATTCCTGTGATTGAAGCCTTGAAAAATGACGGGTTAACCAAGGATGTGGTTGAAGAGGCTGTTTTAGCTACCAAAGACATCCAGGCAACTAAAGGACGCGCTTCTTATGTAGGAGAACGCTCAGTGGGTCATATTGATCCAGGTTCCTTCTCATCAGGACTCTTATTTGAAGCCATGTTGGAAGCAGAGGTGGTTTAATGTCAGATTTAGGAATTATTATTGTATCGCATTCTAAAAATATTGCTCAGGGAGTTGTCGACCTGATTTCAGAGGTGGCGACAGATGTTGCCATCACCTATGTCGGTGGTACAGAAGATGGTGGTATTGGCACCAGTTTTGACCAAGTGCAGGCTATCGTTGACGCCAATCCTAAGGATGACTTATTGGCTTTCTTTGATCTTGGATCTGCCCGCATGAATATCGAAATGGTTTCAGATTTTTCTGACAAGACCATTACCTTGAATGTGGTCCCCATTGTCGAAGGGGCTTACACAGCAGCAGCTCTTATTCAGGCTGGCGCGGACAAGGATGCTATTTTAAGTCAGTTAGAAGAGTTAGCTATCAATAAATAAATAGCAAGGAGATTATCATGAATTTTATCGGTGAACTGTTAGGAACGTTTATTTTGGTTTTATTAGGAGACGGTGTGGTTTCTGCTTGTATCTTGAATAAAACCAAAGCTCAAAATAGTGGCTGGATTGCTATTGTTTTGGGCTGGGGAATTGCTGTAACCGTTGCGGTTTATATTAGTGGTTTCATGAGTGGTGCCCACTTAAACCCAGCCGTGACACTCGCTATGGCAGCCATTGGCTCATTACCATGGTCTCAGGTAGTGACTTATCTTGTGGCTCAATTTCTTGGAGCAATGCTTGGAGCCTTAGTTCTCTACTTGCATTACTACCCACATTGGAAGGAAACCAAAGATGCTGGTACGATTTTAGCTTGTTTTTCAACTGGGCCAGCAATCCGCCACACTTGGTCAAACCTTTTTGGCGAAGCTTTAGGAACAGCTGTTTTAGTGATTACGGTAATGGCCATTGGTCCTAATAAAGTAGCTGCTGGTTTTGGTCCGATTATTGTTGGTTTTGTGGTTATGGCAGTTGGTTTTTCACTTGGAGCAACAACAGGTTATGCCATCAACCCAGCGCGTGACCTTGGGCCACGTATCATGCATTCCTTACTTCCAATCCCAAATAAAGGAGATTCTGACTGGTCATACGCTTGGATTCCAGTTTTAGGTCCAATCCTTGGTGGGGTCGCAGGTGCCTTGATTTATCAAGTGATTTTAAATATGATGTAATGAACCAAAAAAAGTTGAGTCTAGGACTCAACTTTTTTTGGTGGCTAAGAAGTGTTCTTTTACAGGTTTTCCCTTTTCTTGGACCGGAGCTTTCAGTATAATAAAGTTAACGTGATTGAAAAATGAGGGTGACAATGAGAAGACTACTAAGTACCATGATTAAGTGCAACCAAGATTTACCAAAGAACAGCCTGGTGGTTGACATGACCTTAGAAAAAGCTGCGCAATTATATGAAAATCAAGTGCTCACGGATACCCAACGTTTCCGGAAAATAAGGTTGAGTGAATCAGGGCTGACGCTTGAGGTCCGATTCTTGAAGAAGCAACCAGTTCAGTGGTTATCAGAACCCACCAATAGTAATCAATTAGAAGAAAAGGCTAATAAGTTTTTAGCAAATGATGATCAGACAATAAATATCAGTCAAGCTGCTCTTGCTCAATTTCTAGAGGATACCGGGGATCAAAATCCTATTCACCGAAAAGCGCCTTATGTTTTACCCGGAGCATTCTTACTCGAGCAGGTGAGTGATAGGTTAGCTATCGATTATCGTCGATTACATTTGCGCTTTTATGCGCCAGCGGTTTTAGATAGCCCTATCCAATTGATGGTGAAAGGTAGAGCCATTGGCCTGTTTCAAGCTGGTAAATTAGTAGCTAAAGGAGATTATGACCATGACGGATATTTATATTGCTGCAGGCCTTAGAACCCCTATCGGTTTAGTAGGGAAACAATTTGCTAAAGAACAACCAGAAATCCTTGGAGCAAAGCTCATCAATGCTTTACAAAATAAGTATCCAGCTCCTATTGACCAAGTGATTTGTGGCAATGCCGTCGGAACTGGTGGTAATATTGGGCGCTTGCTGACCCTGTATTCTCATTTAGGAGAATCTGTCCCTGCTTTGACGGTTGATATGCAATGTGCTTCGGCTGGAGCAGCTCTTTCCATGGGTTATGCTAAAATCAAGGCAGGTATGGCAAGTAACCTTTTAGTGGGAGGGATTGAAAGCAGCTCCTTACAACCTGAATCGGTATACGCTTCAGCTGATTGGCGACAGGGAGCCTACAAAGTTGCACAGTTTTCTCCAGATAGCAACAGTCCATTTGCGATGATTGAGGGGGCAGAACGAGTAGCAGCTGAGTATGGCTTTACTAAGGAGTATTTGAATCACTGGACATTGAAGAGTCATCAAAAGGCTAGTCGTTGCCAGGAGCAAGCCCTGTTAGTTGACCTTATATTAGACCTGCCAGGAGCCAGTGATCAAGGCATTCGACCGCGCTTGTCAAGTAAGGTGTTGTCAAAAGTGCCTCCTATCTTAGGAGAGGGTCACGTGATTAGTGCAGCCAATGCCTGCCTCACCCATGATGCTGCTGCCTTTTTACAGCTAAGTAGTCAGCCTTCAGCTTTTAAACTGATCGATGTGGTAGAAGTAGCAGGAGACCCACAGCGTAGCCCCTTAATGGTGGTTACAGCTAGTCAAGTCCTTTTGGCAAAACATGGTCTAGGGATGGCAGATATGACAGCTATTGAATGGAACGAAGCCTTTGCCGTTATTGATGGTTTATTTGAAACCCATTACCCAGATTTATTGGACCGCTATAATATATTTGGAGGAGCTCTGGCCTACGGGCATCCTTTTGGAGCTTCGGCAGCTATTATTCTCTTACATTTAATGAAGGCTTTAGAAATTAAGCAAGGGCGGTATGGTTTGGCAGCTATTCCAGCAGCGGGAGGGCAGGGAGTTGCCTTCTTGGTAGAATGCAATCAGGAGTGGTGCAATGCTAACTAGACTGAATCAGTGGGCGAAGGAATGTCCTGATAAGAGAGCTGTTGTGACGGATCAACAAACCTTGACCTATTATGAATTATGGCAAGTTATTATCACTGATCAGAAGGTGCCGCCAGAAAAGTACCCACAGGTTATTCACGAGCAACATTACCTCAAGCAGTTGATTGCCTTTTTACAAGGGTTACGGCAAAATAATCGCCCTCTTATTGCCCATCCCAATATGCCTGATGGCTACCAACAGCGGATTAGGCAGGATAATCAAAAGCCACCGACCCAGGCTGACTTTGCAGTCTTGAGTTCGGGTTCCACAGGTCAAGCTAAATTATTTTGGCGGTCATTGTCTTCGTGGACTGAGATGTTTGACTATCAAAATCAGGTTTTTGGCCTGAATGCAGATACAAGTCTTTTTTTGCATGGGAGTTTTAGTTTTACTGGTAATTTAAATTTGGCCTTGGCACAGCTTTGGGCAGGTGGTTGTATTGTTTGGACACAAAAACCATCTTTTAAGACCTGGCTTATGTTATGGCAAAAAGAGCAAGTTAGTCATCTTTATCTGTTGCCGACTTATCTCAATCGTATATTACCCTACCTCACTAAGGCCAATATGACAGCTACCCACCTCTTAACTTCTTCGCAACTGATGTCACCTGACTTACTCCAGCGTTATTATCAGACATTTCCTCAGCTCGAAGTTATTATTTTCTATGGAGCTAGTGAATTGTCGTTCATCACTTGGTGTAATGGCAAAGACGCTTTAGAAACAGCAGGTTTGGTGGGTCATCCTTTTCCAGGTGTCAACATCAGTCTTGTGGATAAACAAATTTTTGTGGAAACCCCTTATGCCATTGAAGGTATTAAACAGCCCTATAGCGTATCAGATATTGGAGACATGTGCTCCGCTGGTTTAATATTGAAAGGACGACGAGATGACTGGGTCAACCAACAAGGCGTCAAATGCCATCTTCCTAGCCTTGTGGAATTGGTCGCACAAGCTCCAGGTGTAAAGGAAGCCACCGCGCTCAAAGTGGGGAGCGGTTTAAACCAAGCTATCCTTTTGGTCTTAGTCTTGACTGAGAATCAGAAGTTGGAAGCGATTAAAGACTTTTTAGTCTCTCACCTTAGCCCTTGGCAATTGCCTAAATATTATCTTCTTGTAGACCATCTTCCGCTCAACGATAGCGGTAAAATTGATCGAGCAGCTCTGCTGGCTTTATTACCATCTAAAGGGACATAGGTTTGGCAGTGGCAGCTTACTTTTAGAGGTTATCAACTGACCCGAAAT
Source organism: Streptococcus sp. F2 (assembly GCF_056500955.1). Lineage (NCBI taxonomy): Bacteria > Bacillati > Bacillota > Bacilli > Lactobacillales > Streptococcaceae > Streptococcus > Streptococcus sp. F2. The sequence continues at coordinate 1,254 of NZ_JBWKAI010000001.1, read as the reverse complement.
GTTGAATATGGTATAATAAGGTCCAACAATGAAGGGGGAAAAGGCAATGACACAGGCTATTCTAGATCGTTACCAAGCTTTGAAAGAGTATCAAAGAGCTGGTTTATCGAACCAATCCTTTCGAGCGTTAGCGGAAGAAGCAGTCATTGATAGTCGTCTTGGGTCCCTTAGTTTCTGGATGATTTGGCCAATTGAAAAAAAGGCGAAAACAATCAAAGCATTACTGACATTTTTACTTGATTTGGTAGAAATGCCTGTCGAGTTAAGCGGTCAGCTAGAGGATACCAAGGCCTTGCTCGCTCACTTTTCTCCTGACTTATCACCAGACCATCCTTTTTGGAAAGAGTTGGCTAGCTTAGTTGACCAAGCTTTTCCGGCTAGAACTTTAGGAGAAGTGGGTGACTTGGAAAGACGTCTGCATCAATTTCGCTATGTGATTTCCAGTCAGCAGGCTCAATATATTCGGAACCATTACAAACAAGAAGAAATGACCGACGGCCAGGCTTTGGCTATTTTTCTGAGAGCTAAAAAAGGACCTGCTTTATGGCGGCGTTCCCCTGATTATACTTTGCTGGATTCAGCTAGACTACATAACAAACTAAAAATTGAGGGAGAAAAAGTCATTTTTCCCGATCAAGAGCTTTCTTATAACATTAAAGTTTTGCTTTGGTTTCATACCGAATTCATCCTTGACAATAAGGGATTTTTCCTGAATGAAATCGATGGAGAGGTGGTGACCGAAAAAGGAATTGTGAATGGTGCTTCCTTTAACTATGGTACAGATGGTCCTAGGCATTGGAATTTGGATGTTGATCCCATAAGGCGTCATGATCCCAATTTTAGACGTGAGGTGGCTAGAGGTTTCCAATCCCCGTCGCGAGTTTTTCGAAAATGGTTTAAGCGAAATAGAAATGATTTTGCCTTTTCTTACTTTAATGCTAAGGGGCTTTATAGTTCAGACCATAAGAGTAGCTTTTCTATGGTCAAACAAGAGGCAAAAAAGTTTAAACGACTTATCAAGTATGGAATCTCCAAGAAATAATGGCGATAAAAAAGAAGAGTTTTTGACGTGACCCCCTGGACTTGTCAAGAAAAAATAGACATAAAGTTAAGCTAATTAGTAACTATTTTTTCAAATTCTACAGGTGAGAGATACCCTAAAGCTGAATGCAGACGTTTAGGGTTATAGTAAGTCTCAATATATTTAAAAATCTCAAGCTGAGCTTGCTCAATAGTTGCGAAATGAGCATCATT